>JABZHC010000004.1 GCA_015259035.1 Atopobium sp. | reverse complement strand
GCAAGAAGCTGCTCGCCCACAATAGAGAGCACACAGTTAATCAAAATATTCCAGATGTAACCCAAAACAATGCCACCGATAAGGTTTGGCATAAAAAAGACAGTCCTAAATGAATTGGTGCCCTTAAGATTCTTGCGAGTTAAAGCGAGTGCAATTGCAAGCGCCAACACGTTAATAAGAACTGTTGAGACAAGCGCAAATAATGCGGTGTACCAAAAAGCATGAGCAAACTGTGGGTCAGAAAAAGCTGCTACATAGTTATCTAGACCAACTGGTTTAGCATCACTGATGGTAATAAATTTACAAAATGAAAGATAGAATCCCTGAACAAACGGGATCATAAAGCCAAACAAAAAAGAGAGCGCTGTGGGCAGAACAAATAATGGCCACCACCGCTTCAACATCTTAGCCATAGAGATACCCTCCAATAACAAGAGACGAGAAGAGAGATCTCTCTTCTCGTCTCTCACCAATCAAAGTATTACTAGAAGGACTACTATGCGTTAGCCTCTTTCTCAGTCTTCCAACCATCAACGAATGCGGACTTAACAGCATCCCAGCCCTCTGTTCCTGCTGCATAGCCCTTAAGCGCACTGGAGAGGTTGTTCTTCCACTCCTGAGAAGGAATGTAAATGAAGTCCCAAGCCACGGGCTCATTGCCCTTCTTTGCATACTCAGCTGCAATGTTTGCAAGTGCATTCTTAGTTGCCTTTGCGTTCTTGAATGGAATGGTGAAGCCCATTTCCTCAGCGATTGCAGTGGTAGCAGTATCAGAAGTTACGCACCAATAGATAAAGTCAAGCGTTGCCTTCTGGGAAGCGTCGTCTGCCTTGGAGCTTACGCACCAATAGTTCTCGCCGCCAGAGCACATACCCTGCTTCTCTTCACCCTTAACGCCGATGTAAATTGGAATCATACCAAGGGCATCGTCGCCAAGCTTCTTGATGTCATTGTATGCCCAGGTACCATTCTGGTAGAAGACTGCTTCACCGTTAACAAACTCTGCAACAGCGTCATCGCCAGTCTTGCCAGAAAGCTCAGTTGGACTGCATGTAGCGTTGTTGATATAGAGGTCAAAAATCTGCTTGTAGTTAGGAAGATAGGTTCCCTTGATCTCTTTAGCCTCTGGATCACCAGTATCCTTGAACTCATAGTACAAAGGAAGGTTTGCAAGGTGTGTGGTAAAGCGCCAGTCAGAACTGGAATCAAGGCCAGCGCTGGTGAATGCGCCCTTTACGCCAAGCTCTGCCTTGCGAGCCTGAATATCTTCAGCAATCTTCTTTAGGGAAGCAAAGTCCTTGATATCGTCTCCCTTATAACCTGCCTTCTCAAGCAGCTTCTTGTTGTAGATAATGCCGTAGTCTTCCTCTACGTAGTCAACACCGTAGACAACGCCATCCTCCTGAAGCTTAAGAGCATCATTAGTGAGCTCATCCAGGATCTTGGCACCCTTAAGGTCAATGCAGTAGTCCTTTACGCCAATAAGACCAGAAGGACCATTTGTCTGGAACAGTGTTGGTGCTACAGAAGCATCCTTGTTAATCTCAGACTGGAATGTCTGTGCATAAGTATCAGAAGCAGCAGTTACTACCTTTACAGGAACCTTTGTTTCCTCAGTATACTTAGCTGCAAGATCTTTCCACTGCTGATCAGCCTCAGGCTTGAAGTTCAGGAAATAAACTGAACCGTTTGCAGAATCAGACCCTCCCTGCTTTTTGTCGTTATTTCCTCCACAAGCAACAAGACCCAGTGAGCAAAGAGCTGATGCACTTAAGGTGACAAACTGCCTACGATTGATACCGGACATAAGACTCCTCCTTAGAGAGTGCTCCTAACCCTTTGCTAGGTTGCATCTCTTCTCATGATTTTCATAAGCTATGCTTTGATACACGTTCAAAACAATTTTGCTTATGTCTACAAAATAAAAGTATATTAGTATTAACGAGTTGTTTAAACAACTCACTTCCGAGCGGTATGAAATTATCGGTAAATGGTATGAAAGGAATCATTTTATGTAACTTTCATTTTATAAAGCTACTATCTAATCAAGAGCAACTTGAACATGCAACTCCAACCTTCAACAGCACGTTAAGGAAAAAATATGCCAAGCGCACGGTTTAATACGATTTATCATGATTTAAAAAATAAGATCTTAGACGGGACATATGCGTATGAGTCCTATTTACCAACCGAGATGGAGCTTACTAAGATATATTCCTGCTCCAGAAACACCGTTCGACGTGCGCTCACACTTCTGTCCGATGAAGCCTTTCTTCAGCCTATTCACGGTAGAGGCGTACGCGTTATTTGGCAGAAAAAGCCAAGTGAGGTTATTGGCTCATTAGAAGGGCTTGAGTCCTTTCAAGAATATGCCCACAGAAACAATCTTGTACCTGAAACAAATGTCATTGTCTTTGAGCACGTTCCTTGCACAGACAGTATTTCTCATCAAACTGGTTTTAAAACAGGAGAAGAACTTATCCACATTGTTCGAATCCGTAAACTCGACGGATCTTCTCGCCAGATAGACAACGACTACCTTTTAGCATCTGCCGTTGGAAATCTAACCATTGCTGATGCATCAACGTCTATTTATGCATACCTAGAAAACACGCTTCATATGAAAATTCTAAAGAGCAAAAGAACAATCAGTGTTGAACTGGCAACTGAAGAAGACCAGCAACATTTAGAGCTTGGAGATTTTAACTGCGTTGCAGTGGTGGAAAGCCATTCATTCAACTCAAAAGGCGTTATGTTTGGCTTCACACAAACTCGTAGTCATCCAGAAACGTTCTGCTACAAGGTTATTTCAAAAAGATAATCTGCGGTTAAATGTGCAGAATAAATTTCTTCTCTAGTTTGTGGAAAACGGTATAGCCAATTACGAGGGCAAGAACTGCAGAAACAAGGCAGCCTAAAATGGTGCTTGTTGCAGGAAACTTCTGGAAAAGAAGGCAATCTCTAATAAATGTTACAAAGTGGAACATTGGATTAAAGCGCTCAATCTGAAGCATCCAAGGCGACATGATATTAACGGAGTAAAAGAGCGGTGTACCATACATCCAAGCAGTGGTTACAACGCTCCACAGGTGGATAACGTCTCTAAAGAAGACTGCAAGGGCCGAGAGAAGCATTGCAAGACCGATGCAAAAACAAGCCAGAAGAAGCAAAGCAACAGGTGTGAGCAATGAATAAATTGTCAGCGGAATGCGGAAGACAAGCATAACAATGCCAACAGCAATGAGCGAGAAAAGATAGTTTACAACCGCAAAAAGCACCTTCTGAACAGGGAAAACAACACGATTGATGCGAACCTTCTTAAGCAAGCTAGATGCATCAATAATTGAACGCATTCCCATAGTGGTTGCATCGTTCATCAGCTGAAACGCTGTGTTACCAAGAATAAGATACAGAGGATAGTTCACAACATCCTCGGCGCGGTTACCTAAAAACGTAGAAAAGACAACTGCCATAACGGTCATCATCAAAAGTGGGTTCAAAACTGACCACACAACGCCCAAAATGGAACGGCGATATTTGAGCTTAAAGTCTTTACTTACCAGCTGACGCAAAATGAACTGGTCACGCTGATGTGTTGGATACCATGCATCTCGAGCAGAAACAGCAACAAGACTTGCACTATTAGTATTTGCAGAAACTACGCTTGTGTCCTGCGCATTATTAGTTTGTGTTGAAGACTCGCTCACGCGCTATCCTTTTCTACCGATTTCTGTATGGTTTATCCTAGCACAGACAGACAAAGCCGTTTAAACTTGAAACGTTGTTGAACTGTTTTCTCCACTATTTTATTTTGATATGTGGTGACAAGACTATTTAGTAACAGCGCGCTCAACAGCAGCGCTTGTAGAAATGGTGCAATATGTCTCAATCCCCTCTTGGACGCACGCTTATCATAGCTAATCCCGCTGCTCACAGTGGTAAGGGAGCTGCAGGCGCAGAGTTTGCTCGTCACTTTTTGACCAGCTATTCAGCTGCGACTGACGGATATGAGCTCAAACTCACTACAGCTATGGGAGACGCTCGTGTCATGGCTGCAGAAGCTGCAGATTTTGATACGGTTGTCGCACTTGGAGGAGACGGCGTCATCCATGAGGTGGTCAACGGCCTCATGACCTTATCGCCAGAGGTTCGTCCAGCGCTTGGCATTATTCCTATGGGTTCCGGAAACGATTATGCACGCACGCTTGGCATGAAGATTAACGACCCAGAAGGCGCTTTTGCGCAGTTGGTTCGCGGCAAAGTTACGCAGCTAGAAATTGGTCGCATCAACGACGTCTACTTCATGGAGACCATGTCGTTTGGACTTGATGCAGCTATTGCAGCCGACACCACAAAGCGCCGCGCGAACAACTCCTCTACCGAGGGCGAGGCGCTCTTCTTAACCTCGGGTCTCAAGTTTATGGCTGCAGGTAGCAAGGGTTACCCTTGCACCGTTTCGTTTGATGGCGAGAAGGACATTGATCTTCAAGCGCTTATCATGGCCTTCCAGATTGGCCCTACGTATGGCGGCGGCTTTAAGGTCTGTCCGCATGCGCAGCCTGACGATGGCCTTCTTACCGTCTGCTACAACACTAAAGTGCCTATCATTCCTCACCTGCTGGCTCTGTTTGGCCTGGCAAGGGCTGGTAAACACGTCAACTCCCGCATCATTGAGGAGCGTCACCTCAAGCAAGCAGTGGTAACTTTCCACAAGCCTGTCCCTATTCAGGTAGACGGAGAAGAGCTTCCCTTTGCAGAACAGTTTGTCATTGAGGTTATTCCCGCTGCACTTTCCGTGATTGTTCCCTAGCGCACAGAGCGACTCCTGCGCCGTAGGTCGCGCTTCGAGGCTCGGGCTTTACTGGTTGCGCATTGCGAGAAGATCGATCTTCTCGCCAGAAGGCTTAACGTTAAAGAAACAGGGGCACCTGCCAGTGCAGATGCCCCTGAATTTGTATCGTGTAAGCTAAGATTTAGCAACTAGAACTTAGCGAGCTTCACGCTCAAGCAGAGCCTTAACCTCAGCTGCGGTATCAAGCTCCATAACGCGAGCAGTAAGCTCATCTGCCTCAGCCTTTGTCCAAGCAGCAATGGTCTTGCGGGTACGCAGGACAGATGGTGCAGAGACGGAGAACTCGTCCAGACCAAAAGAAAGAAGGACTGGGATGAGCAGTGGATCTGCAGCTGCCTCGCCGCACATACCAACCATGATCTTCTCCTTGTTGCCCTCGCCGATGAGGAACTTGAGGGAACGGAGAACGGATGGCTGGTAGACCTCGTAGAGGTAGGCGACGCGATCATTGCCGCGGTCAGCGCACATGGTATAACCGATGAGGTCGTTGGTACCAATGGAGAAGAAGTCGCACTCACGAGCCAGCTTATCTGCAATCAGAGATGCAGATGGGGTCTCGATCATGGTGCCGACCTCAATGTCCTTGTTGTAAGCTACGCCCTCAGCGTCAAGCTCACGCTTGCACTCCTCAACAAGAGCCCTAGCCTCACGGACCTCGTCAACAGTAGTAACAAGAGGAAGCATAATCTTGATATCGCCAAATGCGGATGCGCGGAGAAGAGCGCGGAGCTGAACCTTGTACTGCTCAGCATTGTTGAGGCAGTAACGGATAGCGCGGAAGCCCATGAATGGGTTCTCCTCAGCCTTCATGTTGAGGTAAGGAATCTCCTTATCGCCACCAACATCAAGGGTACGGATGATGACAGGCTTATCCTTCATGCGCAGAGCAACCTTCTGGTAAGCAGCAAACTGCTCTTCCTCGCTTGGAAGCTCCTTTGCGTCCATGAACAGGAACTCGGAGCGGAACAGACCAATGCCCTCAGCGTCAGCGTCAACTGCGCCGTTAGCGTCATCTGGATTACCGATGTTAGCAACAAGCAGAACCTTGATACCGTCAGCAGATACGGTCTCCTTGCCGCGATAAGCCTCAAGAGCAGCCTTCTCTGCAGCATAAGCCTCAGCCTGAGCCTTGTACTCAGCAAGCTCAGCCTCGGATGGATCGACAACAACCTTGCCGTTAGTGCCGTCGACAACAATAGCGTTGCCAGTTGCAACCTCAGAAGTGATATTAGGAACAGAAAGAACTGCAGGAATCTCAAGAGCGCGAGCAATGATTGCGGAGTGAGAAGTACGACCACCAGTCTCGGTAACAATACCTGCAACGTGGTCCTTATCAATGTCTGCAGTCATAGAAGGAGTCAGCTCATGGCAGACAATGACGGAGTTCTCTGGAAGTGTGGAGAGGTCAACAACCTCTTTGCCAAGCAGGTCAGCGAGAAGACCGGTCTTGACGTCAGCAACGTCTGCTGCGCGCTCACGGAAGAGCTCATCCTCCATGCCAAGGAACATGTTGTAGTACATGTCGTAGGCGTCGCTTACAGCCTGCTCAACGCAGGTGCCGCCATCAATAGCACCGTTAACAGCCTCTTTGATGCCCTCATCCTCAGCAAACTCAATGTGAGCACCCATAATAGCAGCGGCTTCCTCGCCCACTGTCTTGGTCATGCGCTCAATCTGTGCGTTAGTCTGTGCAATAAACTTAGTTACTGCCTCTGCGTAACGAACCTTCTCTGCAGCAGTGTCCTCAACAGTGTGCGGAGTAAAAGTGAGGTCTGGATCTACGGCAACCTGAGCAGTACCGATGCCGATTCCGTTGGATGCATTGACTCCCTCAAACATACATGCTCCTATCATTGTCCGTTTAGCGGTGTATAACGTTCTGCAAGCCTATCAACACAGGACAATAGTCGCAGAAACTAACCTGTCTTTTTACAGGGTAACATTTTTTTGACCTGTTACGTTGTGAGTATCTTTAAATAAATTTCAATAAAAAACACTTGGCAAGAGAATCTTTCTTGCCAAGTGTTTGTACGTTCACAATAGTAAAGACGCTCTGTTTACTCCACGCGGAAAGAGCGCACCATCTGAGGGTTTCTCGCCAAAAGAACTATGCGTTCTAGCTGCGATTACTACTCAGAATCTGCAAGCCAAGAAGACTTGCCCTCGCGGCTCTCCTCTTTCTGGCGAGCAAGCTGAATTTCTTCTGCAATAGAAGCAGGCATTTCTCGGCCCATCTTCTTGTAAAGAGCGGTGACAACGCGATCAATGGTTGCGCGCTTTGCGATTCCTCGGCTTGCTGCAGTTGCAGTACCGCAAGCTGAAGCGTAAATAAGCGCGGTGTCGTAATCGTAGCCAGCGGTAGTCTTTGCCAGGAAGCCTGCGACCATGGAGTCACCAGCGCCGGTTGCGTTAACCAGGCGAATCTTAGCGGTTGGAACAATGTGCTCAGTTCCGTACTCGTCCAGAAGTAGAGAACCTGCACCACCACAAGAAACGATAACGTTGCGAGCGCCGCCATCCTGGAGCTTCTTTGCAAATGGAATGCACTCTTCTGGGGTCTCTGGATTGGCATCAAAGATACGGCCAACCTCGTGGTTGTTAGGCTTAATCAGGAATGGCTGAGCCTTGATAGCCTCCATAAGCAGCTGACCGGGAGCATCGACAACAAACTGGATGCCGCGACCTGCAAGCTGAGCCATAAGGCGAGTATAGATATCCTCTGGAAGTGAGCTTGGAATAGATCCCGTAAGAACCAAGGTGTCACCTGCGCCAACAACGTCCATGCGCTCCAGCAGCTCATCAACCTTTTTCTCTGGAATGCGTGGGCCATTACCGTTGACCATGGTCATAACAATGCCGTTAAGCTTGACATTAATACGAGTAAAGCCAGAATCAAGCTTGACGAAGTTGCTTGGAATTCCCTGACGCTGCAGGTCACTGAGCAGGTATTCACCAGTAAAGCCACCAACAATACCCATGGCAACGGTGACTTTATCAAGCTCATTTAAGAGCGTGGAGACGTTAATACCATTACCACCACAGTGCAACTCTTCTGAGGAGGAACGGTTAGTAAAGCCCATGTCCAATGTGTTTGGATGCATGACATAGTCAAGCGCGGGATTAAGCGTCATTGTGTAAATCACGGCGAGTCCTCCGAACTACAATAAAATCATGGAGACTTCAGTATGACGCAATCGCTCTCAACAAACAATTAGAAACTAGCGACTCACAAAAAATAAAAACCCCGACGCAAGCCGGGGTTTGAAATTCAAATGGTGGATCGTCAGGGGTTCGAACCCTGGACCTTGGGATTAAGAGTCCCCTGCTCTACCAGCTGAGCTAACGATCCAATTAACGTTTCGAATGGGGTGGGAAAAGGGGCTCGAACCCTCGACCTACGGAGCCACAGTCCGTCGCTCTGCCAACTGAGCTACTCCCACCATTTGGCCACCTCATGAAACGCAGCTAAATCATTATTACAGAATCAGAAAAAGATGCAAGCGAGAAACGCAGATTTTTCAAACTCTTTTTTGATTTTCTTTAAAATCAGCCGGTGCAACGGGTTTCTCGCCAAACAAAATGCGGAGAAGAACGAGCTTCTCCGCAGGTGATTTCATGCACTATACGCGCAGGTATATGGTGGTGCAGCAGTGGCACGGTGCCAAGAAACCGCAGTCAGCGCTCGCAGAAATCAAAGACTGCTCGCGCAGAAATCGCAGCCTGCGCTTAGAAACCGTGGGCCGTAAGAACTGCGTCCAGACGATCCAGCGCCTCTTCGATCTCCACACGAGGAGCTGCCAAATTCCAGCGCTTGAAGCCTTGAGCAGCCTCGCCAAAGAAGACGCCGTCGGTGAAGAAGACCTGGGCCTCAAACTGCAACAGGTGGTCAAGCTCTTCTGGCGTAAGACAAAGATCTCTGAAGTCAAGCCACTGAAGGTAAGTTCCTGTGATTGGCGCGAGCTTCACGCGAGGGTGCTTGGTGGCAAAGAAGTCCAGGACCAGCTTCTGGTTGTCGTCGATGGCCTTGATGCATGCGTCCAGCCATGCCCCACCCTTGCTGTAAGCCAGCTCACAGGCCTTGAAGCTGATTGGGTTGCATGAGGTGGTCTCTCGGGCCTGCAGGCGCTTCTCGAGGCGGCTGCGCAGTTCTGGGTTGCTCACGATGATGTTGCTGAACTGCGTGCCGGCCAAGTTGAAGCTCTTTGAAGCAGAGGTGCAGGTGATCGTGCGTGCTGCGATCTCATCGGAGATTGTCTCAAAGACGGTGTGTGTGGAGCCTGGCATGATGAGGTCGTGGTGGATCTCGTCGGCGACCACGATGAGGTTGTGCTTAACCGCAATCTCTGCGATGCGCGTGAGCTCTTCCTTGGTCCACACGCGACCGCTTGGATTGTGGGGTGAACACAGGATGATCATGGTGTTCTTTGGCTCGGCGGCAAGTTTCTCAAGCAGGTCAAAGTCAATGTCGTAGTGAGGACCCTCTGACAGGACAAGCGGGCACTCTACCAGCGCACGGTTATTCTCCTCAACTGCCATGTAGAACGGATGGTAGACAGGAGTAAACAGGATGACACCCTCGTCTGACTGGGTGGACTCGGCAACAGATGCAAAAAGCGCAGGCACCACGCCTGAAGAGTTGAGCAGCCACTCTGGTTTTACATCCCAGTTGTGGCGGGTCTTCATCCACTTGCACACAGCCTGCTTCATCTGATTGGTTGGCACGGAATAGCCAAGGATTGCGTCATTGATGTATTCCTTGAGGCCCTCGACAATCTCTAGGGCTGTGTGATACTCCATATCAGCAACAGAAAAAGGTGGAATACCAGGAGCTACATCAGGATTAACGTCATACATGACGTTCCATTTTCTAGAACCAGTACCAGCACGATCAACGCGTGATTCAAAATCGTAAGACATAGTGTCTCCATTCACGTAAGCCTGTAATCAGTGTAGCTGCTTTTAGTGTAGCTACTTTTCTTTTCCTTTGTCATTCTTCTGATAAGAAAATCTTTGATGGCACGACGTATTTGCAATCCTTATTGCTATAATGAACGACGCTATATGTCTCCTTAGCTCAGCTGGATAGAGCGTCGGTCTTCTAAACCGCAGGTCGCGCGTTCGAATCGCGCAGGAGGCACCAGAAACTCCAGGTAGACGGCTTGCCGTCTACCTTTTTTGTTAGGCCAACACTGCAAGTGCACCCTTTTTGCCCCCAAACTGTATGGCTACTGTAAAAGTAGAATACCTGTTCGAATAAAAGTTTTAACTATCTAGATAGGCGATTTTTGCATAAACACTTGCCAATATGCAGGAAAACTAATCAAGAAATTGATGTATCAAATGAGAGGTGCTGTTTTGGGTAAAAAATCCGTTTAGTTGGAGTTTATTTTTGGTCTTCGAAGTTTTGGCACTTACGTTTACCCAGCTCAGAAATTTTGTACTAATTTCCACAATTTTGTCCACGCAAAATTGCTGGTAGATGGCTTGCATAGAAACTAAGCATTTTTGGATACTCCAACTAAACGCATTTTTTACCACTTTGCCGCCGAATGGTACTCTATCGCTGAAAAATTTCACTTGGAAGCACCAAAATACCCGTTCAATTCTACGAAATAGAATCGAACGGGTACTTGGTCAACGAAAATGATGCGAGCGTGGCTGCACGCCAGATATTACAGCAGGTACTCTGCAATCTGGACAGCGTTTGTTGCGGCACCCTTCCTAATCTGGTCTCCGCAGCAGAAGAATGTCAGTGCATTAGTATCTTTATCAGCTGAAAGATCCTCGCGAATACGACCAACATAGATAAGGTCCTGGTCAGAAGTATCAAGAGGCATTGGGTACTGAAGCTCTGCTGGGTTGTCCACAACCTTGATGCCTGGAGCATCCTCAAGAATTGCACGAGCCTCATCTGGACTCAAAGGGCGCTCAAACTCAACAGTGATGGACTCAGAGTGAGAGCGCATTGTTGGAACTCGAACACAGGTGCAGTTAACGCGCAGTTCAGGAAGGTGCATAATCTTGCGACCCTCGTTTTGCATCTTCATTTCCTCGGAAGTGTATCCAACCTCGTCGAAGCCGCCAATCTGTGGAATCAGGTTAGCTGCCAGCTGGTATGCAAAAGGAGCAGTCTCAGTTACTTCCCTACCTGCAACAACGTCAGCCATCTGATTCTTCAGGCTGGTGAGGCCAGGAAGACCAGCGCCTGATGCAGCCTGATAGGTAGAAGCAATAATACGCTTTGCACCTGCTGCCTTATGTAGAGGATACAGAGGTACCAAGCCAATAATGGTTGCACAGTTTGGATTAGAGATGATGCCGTTATGGTTCTTGATATCCTCGGCGTTAATCTCTGGGATTACCAGCGGAACGTTTGGGTCCATTCTAAATGCATGGGAATTGTCAACGCAGACGCATCCACGCTTGACAGCCTCAGGAAGCAGCTCTTTTGCCTGTTCGTCGCCAGCTGCGCCAAGGACAATGTCTACACCCTCAAAAGCCTCTGGTGTTGCTTCGCGAATTACAATCTGCTGGCCAGCAAATTCGATAGTTTTACCAGCGCTTCGAGCGGATGCCAGAAGCACCAGCTCCTTGATAGGAAAATTACGCTCTTCAAGGCACTGCATCATCTGGGCACCAACAACGCCGGTAGCACCAAGAATTGCAACGACCTTACCGTTTGGATCAAAAGTCATAGTTACCTCGAAACCATTTCGTCACGAACAAATCCGTTATAGATGACGCCAATTGTGCGATCAAAGTCGGCATTATCGACGCCCACAATAATACTAATCTCTTCTGAGCTCTGCGTAATCATGCGAATGTTGACGCCCGCATTGCCCAACGCGCCAAAGATCTTACCAGAGGTGCCGGAACGCCTAGACATATTACGACCAACAACAGAAACAAGAGCTAAGCGGTCTACCATCGTAATGTCATCAGGCTCAATCTCGCGACGAATATCGCTGATGATGGAATAAACCGTATCCTTTACGTCGGAGGCATTTACCACAATACCAAACGAATCAACGCCTGTTGGGATGTGTTCAACAGAGACGCCGTAGCGCTCAACAATATTGAGTGCGCGGCTGATAACGCCAACCTCGTTGGACATGTGAGCCTTCTTAACGTGAATGGCCAGGAAGTCCTTCTTGCCTGCAATACCCGTAATCAAGTGCTCGTTTGTATCGCCATCAGCGGTCTCTCGGATAACGGTACCTGCATCTTCTGGACGGTTGGTGTTCTTAATCTGGATTGGAATATTTGCCTCACGAACAGGGAAAATTGCCTCTTCCTGAAGAACGGAAGCGCCCATGTAAGAAAGCTCGCGCATCTCGTCAAAGGTAATGCGGCCAATGGCGCGTGGATTCTGAACAATGCGAGGATCTGCAGAAAGGAAGCCAGAAACGTCAGTCCAGTTCTCGTACAAATCCGCGTCTAGGCAGCGAGCGACAATGGCGCCGGTAATATCGCCGCCACCGCGCTGGAACAACTTAATTGCACCGTCAACGGTAGCACCGTAGAAACCAGGCAGCACAAACGAGCCGCTGCGAGCAACGACCTCTTTAAGCCTAGAAGCAGTGCGCTCCATATCAATGGTGCCATCATGATGGAACAGCATAACGTCTGCCGCATCAACAAAGGGCAGACCAAGATACTCAGCAAGAATCTGGCAGGTAAACCACTCGCCCCTACTTACTACATACTCTGGCGAGAAGGACTTGATGTTTGTAGCAAACTTCTCAAACTCCTCGGCGACAGGCCATGCAACTCCCAGTTCATCAGCAATCTCCACAAAGCGAGCCTCGATGTCTGCAAGTAAAGAAGTGCAATCAACGTGATACTCAATGTGGGCATTTACCAGCAGCAAAAGATCCGTAATCTTGTTATCGGTTGAGTGGCGCTTTCCCGCTGCAGACGAAACAATAAAGCGTCTATCAGGGTCAGCTTCAACAATAGCTTTAACTTTTTTGAACTGCTCTGCAGAAGCAACACTTGAGCCGCCAAATTTTGCAATTTTGATCATTTCTAATTCCTCTTTTCAAGTGCAGCCATAAAGGTTGTAGGGTCTTGCGAAAGTGCGCTGGTAAGAAGCTCACGGGCCTTCTCGGCACTTAGATTTTTAACCAACTGAGCACCCGGCTCCCAGAACGTACCGCCTGGAATATCGGCCTGCGTCCTAAACACATAGTCGGAAACAAGTAGCTCTGGATTATACGAAAGATCTGACGAGAAGGTCTGCTGACCCCCAGCAGGAGCCGCAGCACAGTCAATAATATCCTGCACGACGGCGTTTGCCGTTGGGTCGCCACCGGCACCCTGACCGTAAAACTTGAGCTCGCCAATGGTATTTCCCACGGCAGTTGCAACGTTAAAGTTAGTTGGAACGTTAGCCTCTATGGTTGAGAGCGAAACCGCAACTGGCTCAACAGCTACCGCATACGATGAACCGTCAGAAACACCACGACCAAAGAGCTTGATTGTCATATCGTGACTGCCAAACATGGCAAGATCGCGCTTAGTTAAGTTTCTGATACCAGACATAGGAATCTGGTCTGTGCAGATTACGTCGAAGGCAATAGATGCAGAAATCATAGTCTTAGAGCGAACATCAATGCCGTCGATATCGCTTGACGGGTCTCGCTCCGCGTAACCCAGCTCCTGAGCCTTGCTCAGAACCTCAGCAAAGTCCGTTCCGTCTTTGAGCATGGAATAGACAATGTAGTTGGTGGTTCCATTCATGATTCCCCAGAACGCAGAAATCTCGTCAATACGACGAACTTTCTGAATTCCTGCTATCCAAGGAATGCCACCGCACACGCATGCTTCAATCTTAAAGTTGACGCCCGCTTCAGCGGCAAGTGTCATAAACTCCTCAAAATGAGCAGATACCACGGCTTTATTTGAGGTGACTACATTTTTCTTAGCAGTCAGCGCAGCTTTGATGTACTCATAGGCTGGCGTGAGGCCACCCATGCACTCAACAACGGTATCGAGCGCAGGGTCAGACAAGAGCGCATCAAAATCAGATGTTGCCCGAGGGTCAACGTGCTCTTTACCAGCTCTAACCAAGATGGACGTCAGGTTAACGTCAGAAACGCGCTCATCAAGAATGCGCGCAACTGAAGCACCAACCGTTCCAAATCCAAGTAGGGCAACGTTTTGCATATAACTCCAAATCTATCAGTCATTTTGCGAGAAAACCGATTGCCTGCAAGGCTAATTGCAGAGCAAGGATAACCGCACGCAAAGGTGACTGCACTGATAACAATCTCATAGACAAAAACTACCAAAAACCTAGACAGAATCTAATCGACAGTTTTTCTCGTCTTCATAATGCTATGAACAATTCTATGTTACAAGCGACTTTTACTTCTCACTGTTAAAATAATAGAAACGCAACACGCGAGACGTGCAATTTGCACGCGCACAACACGCGAGACGCACTACACGCGACACGTTCTAAAGATTGGTGGTTTCATGGCCGTCGCATATCACAGCACAAGAAGCTCTGACCATACCGTTTTGGCAAAACAAGCCATTTTGCAGGGAATTGCTCCCGACGGCGGCCTTTATATCCAAGATTCAATTGGCGAGAAACCCCTCGATCTTGCAAAGGTTTGTGCTCAGGGCTTTAAGGCTACTGCTTTTGACGTGCTTTCTGCTCTGCTGGACGACTACTCTGCTGAAGAGCTGACTCGCTGTATTGAGGGCGCGTATGGCTCTCAGTGGGACACCCAGGCTATCACGCCTGTTTCTGCTATCGGAGAAGACTGGCTGCTTGAGCTCTTCCATGGTCCAACGTCGGCTTTCAAAGACGTTGCGCTTCAGATGCTCCCCCGCCTGATGAGTGTTGCTCGCGAGGACGCGGACGCAGCTGGCGCTGTCAACGCTGAGGGTACTGCGTACGTGGCTGTCACCGCCGGCAAGAACATCATGATTGTGACCGCCACCTCCGGAGACACTGGTAAAGCAGCACTTGAGGGCTTCAAGGATGTGCCTGGTATGGGCATCACCGTCTTTTACCCTGAAGGCAAGGTTTCTGATATTCAACGCCTGCAGATGGTGACTCAACAAGGCTCTAACGTAGCTGTTTGTGCTGTTAAGGGAAACTTTGACGACGCTCAAAACGCCGCTAAAGCAATCTTTGCTAACAAGGAATTGGCGCATGAGTTGGCCGGTAAGGGCACGGTACTTTCCAGCGCAAACTCCATCAATATTGGTCGTTTGGCCCCGCAGGTAACCTACTACTTTGACGCATATGCCCAGCTTGTTGCCAAGGGCGCCATCGCTCAGGGTCAAAAAGTTACTTTCTGCGTGCCAACCGGCAATTTTGGCGACGTCCTCGCAGGTTACTTTGCAAAAGAAATGGGACTACCTGTTGAGCGCCTCATTGTGGCTTCTAACAGCAATAAGGTGCTGACTGATTTCTTGGAGACAGGTATCTACGATCGTAGGCGTGCATTTGAAAAGACCATCTCTCCATCGATGGACATTCTGGTTTCATCAAACCTTGAACGACTCCTCTATCTTGCATCTGGCAAAGACACCGAGCTTGTCAGCTATCTGATGAACCAGCTGGTAACCAAGGGTATCTACACGGTTCCTGCTCAGGTGATGGACACCATCCGCGAAACCTTTGATGCTGGCTTTGCCACCGACGACCAAACGCGTGAGACTATCCGTTCTACCTGGGAGAATTGTCGTGTGCTGATTGACCCTCACACAGCCGTCGCAAAGCACGTGCTTGACAGGGTTTCTCGCCAGGCAAACGACGTGCGCGTTTGTCTGTCCACTGCTAGCCCTTACAAGTTCTCGTCCGACGTGCTTGCCGCGCTGGGCTACTCGACCGCTGGCCTGGATGACTTTGCGTGCATGCATACGCTCGCCGAAATCACGGGCACTAATCCGCCAATCCAGCTTTCATCGCTGAATGATAACGTTATCATTCATACTGACGTTCGCGAGAAGGAACAGCTTGCTTCGTACGTTTCCGAAGCATGCGGGCGTATTTTTGCTTGTTAGACTCTGAGAAAGCAGGTTCTACATGCTCGACAACACCATCTTGACCGTATCTGTACCTGCTACCTCTGCAAACATTGGCGTCGGCTACGATACGCTGGGTCTTGCGTTTAACCTGCGTGCAAAGATTACGTTTAGAGAATCTCCTACGCTCATCATTGACGGCTGTCCCGAGCAGTTCAGAAACGATGACAACCTCGTATGGACGTCTTATGTTCGAGCCTGCGAAAAACTGGGCGAAGAGCCCACTCCTAAGCACATCACTATCGACTCGCCTATTCCGCTTTCTGGTGGACTTGGTTCAAGTTCTACCTGCGTAATTGCTGGTATTGCAGCCGCGATGACTGAGTCTCATGGCGGCTGGGATCCTGAGCGTGCGCTCGACTTTGCCTGTCATTTTGAGGGCCATCCCGATAACGTTGCTCCTGCAATTTACGGTGGCCTGACCTCGTCATTTGTTGAGGGCGGTCATACCATTTGTACTCGAAGGCTCGTAGCGCGCGGTCTCTCTTTTGTTGCGATTGCGCCGCCGTACACGGTCAACACCGAGGATGCTCGTAAGGTAGTTCCGCAGAATATTTCTCTTCAGACCGCTGTTTATCAAATGGGTCGTACCGTTGCTGTTACCCATGCACTTGAAACAGGCAATGGAGGTCTTTTGGCAGCTGCCTGCAACGACAAACTCCATGAGCCCTACCGCAAGGAGCTCATCCCCGATTACGAGGAGCTTAAGCAGGTAGCAAAGCTTGCTCGTGCATGCGCCTTTGTCATCTCGGGCTCAGGTGCCACCATGGTTGCCATCTGCGACTCCCCTGTTACAGCTCGCGCTGTTGCCGAGAATGCAAAGCAGGTCAGAGGCGATCTTTGGATTCAAATTCTTGAGCCAGCACTTCTGGGTACCGTCCTTACCTTGGACGACGGTCAGCAACACCACAACACTTTCGACGAAATCTAACGTAGCGTTTGCGAGAGCCGCGCGTTTGCGAGCGCCGCGCGCGGTCAATGCGTGTACTAACAAGTACGCCTGCGATAACACGGGTTTCTCGCCAGGTGCGCCTAAAAAGTGTAAAGAATCTGTATTTGAGGCACAGATTCTTTGCAGAAATCAGGCAAATCCACAGTTTCTTTTACGTATTTAGGCAAAAGTTACAGATTCTTTGAAAAAATCAGGCGCGTGAAGATAGGCTGCGCCGCTCCAAATTTTGCGAGCCTGAAAACTACATCAAGTCTGAGTAAATTTACTCAGACATGGCGAGAAAAACCGGAAAATAGCTCAGATATGGTGCACTTTTCAGGCGAACTGTTCAGACATGACAACAAAACCCGGCTCCTACGTTGTGTGGGAACCGGGTTGTCGTTTAAGTCGCGTTTACCGCAGTGTCGCGGTCTACCGTAGCAGCGCGCTTACCGCAAGTCGCGTTATGCGCCGAGGTAAGCCTTACGAACGTCATCGTCGTGCAGGAGTTCCTGGCCAGTTCCGTGCTTAGCAACCTTGCCAAGCTCAAGAACGTATGCACGGTCTGCAACCTTAAGTGCCATGTTAGCGTTCTGCTCAACCAGCAAAATAGTGGTTCCTGCATCGCCGAGCTGGCGAATGATCTGGAAGATCTCCTCGATTAGGATAGGAGCCAGACCCATGGAAGGCTCGTCGAGCATCAAAAGCTTTGGCCTACTCATCAGAGCACGACCCATAGCAAGCATCTGCTGCTCGCCACCAGACAGCGTTCCTGCCAGCTGATTCTTGCGCTCGCGAAGACGTGGGAAATGCTCGTAGACCATCTTGACGGTCTTAGCGTTCTGGGAATCGGTCTGCGTATAGCCGCCCATCTCAAGGTTTTCGGCAACACTCATGCGAGAAAATACACGGCGGCCCTCAGGACACAATGCCAGGCCAGCCTCAACAATCTTGTGAGCGCGCTGGCCTACAAGGTTTTTCTCGTCAAGGGTAATGGTGCCAGAGTCCGGCTTTACTAGACCAGCAATGGTGTTCAGTGTAGTTGATTTACCTGCGCCGTTTGCGCCAATAAGGGTGACAATCTCACCCTCGTGGATGTCAAAAGAAATGCCCTGAACTGCATGAATTGCACCGTAAGAAACGTTAAGGTCCTTGACGGACAGCAGGGTTTTTTCTGCGCCTGCTGCCTGGGTGTTTGTAGTTTCAGCGGCCATTAGCGCACCTCCTGCTTTCCAAGATAAGCCTCGATAACGCGAGGATTGTTCTGAACTTCTTCTGGCGTACCTTTTGCGATGATGTTGCCGTGATCAAGGACAGCAAGTCCCTCGCAGATACCCATAACAAACTTCATGTCGTGTTCGATGAGAAGAACAGCAATCTTGAAGTCGTCACGAATCTTAAGGACATTCTCCATAAGCTCGTCGGTCTCTGCTGGATTCATACCTGCAGCTGGCTCGTCAAGCAGCAAAATCTTTGGCTGAGTTGCCAGAGCGCGAAGAATCTCAAGCTTGCGCTGAGCACCATAAGGCAGGTTACCTGCAAGGGTATTTGCAAGGTTCTCCATACCAAAAATGCGCAGCAGCTCGCGGGCGTTATCGGCGCTCTCTTTCTCCTGCTTCCAGTGAGCCGGAAGGCGGAAGACGTCCTCCAAGAAGTGAGACGTCATGTGGCTGCCCTGACCAACCTGAATGTTCTCCATAACAGTCATGTTGTTGAACAGACGAATGTTCTGGAAGGTACGAGCAATGCCCATGTGGTTTGCCTCAACAACGCTTTTACCAGCAAGGTCGTAGCCGTCAATCATTACGGTACCACGGGTTGGCTTGTAAACGTTGGTGAGCAGATTGAAGACAGTTGTTTTACCTGCACCGTTAGGACCAATGATGCCAGAAATCTCGGTAGGACCAAGAGCAATGTTGAAGTCATTAACAGCAGTCAAGCCACCAAAGTCAATGCCAAGGTGCTCAGCCTGAAGAACTGGAATTGCACCAAGGTCTCGCTCAGGAATGAGGTTAGGAGACTCTTGCCTGATAAGTTTTGTGGTGTTTTTAGTTGCCATCGCTCTTACGCCTCCTTCGAATCAGTTGAGGCTTCTACCTGCGTATCCGCCTGCTCATTTGCCTGAGCGCCTGCCTTCGCGTTGACCTGCACGTCTGTTTTCTCGTCCGAGTCATCTTTGTTCCAAGGGAAGTCCCTGTTCATGACTCGCTCAATAATGCGGGACAGCGAGAAATCATACGAGCCAAACAGACCCTCTGGTCTAAAGATCATGACCAGAATCAGCACGATTGCATAAGCAACCATACGGTAGTCAGCAAAGGCACGTAGAGCCTCTGGGAGTACGGTCAGGACAGTTGCAGACACAACGGAACCAAACATAGAGCCCATGCCACCAAGAACAACCATAACCAGAATCTCAACAGACTTCATGAAGCCAAACTTGGCAGGCGCCATAACGCCGATGCAGCCCGCGTAAAGGCCGCCTGCAATACCAGCAAGGAATGCAGAGAAAACAAAGGCCAAAGTCTTGTAATACGTGGTGTTAACGCCTGATGCCTCTGCAGCGATCTCGTTATCGCGGATGGCGAGAATAGCACGTCCATGTCTAGACTTCATAAGAGTATGAATAGCAAAGATGGCAAGCGAAACAACAATTGCGGTGTTCAGGTAGCCGGTATAAGCAGGAATACCCGTGAGGCCTGATGCGCCACCAGTAAGCTTGAAGCCAAGAGCAGAGTCAATGTTTACCAGGACAACGCGGATAATCTCTGCAAAGCCCAAGGTAATGATGGCCAGGTAATCGCCACGAAGACGAAGTGCTGGAATACCAATAACCACACCCATCAGAGCAGCGCAAATGCCGCCGAACAAAAGACCAACAACAAAGAGAATCACTGCTGGTGTAGAGCCTGAGGCCATGGACTGAGCATCCAGACCAAAGAGTGGCATCATGCGAATGATAAAGATTGCGCAGGCATAGCCACCAATGGACATGAAACCAGCGTGACCCAGAGGAAGCTGTCCCAGATATCCGGTAACAATGTTCAGAGAAACGGTCATCAGAACATAGACGCCGATTTGCTCAAAAACAACGGTCTGATAGCGAGAAATAAGACCCTCTCCTACCAGGAAGTTTCCACCAAAGACAAAGAGTGCAACAAGAATTGCATTGATGGCATAGCGAGCAGGCATAGTGAGCTCACGACGCTGACCATCTTTTCCACCAAAACCAGTGACAATTACGGGGTTGTGGTTATTATCGCGTGGATACATTTTAGTCATGTGAGCCTCCTTACACTTTCTCGGTAACTGGTCGGCCAAGCAGGCCAGTTGGTTTCACAACAAGAACAAGAATCAAGAGTAAGAAGACTACAGCATCCTGCCAGACAGACAGGCCAAAGGCAGCAACAAAGACCTCGGAGAAGCCAACAATAAGGCCGCCAATAACAGCGCCAGGAATGGAGCCAATGCCGCCAAGAACTGCTGCAACAAAAGCCTTGGTGCCCAGCATGACGCCCATGGTAGGAGAAACCTGCTGGTATGCCATGGAGTACAGAATAGCTGCAATGCCTGCCAGAGCGGAACCAACTGCAAAGGTAAAGCTAATAGTGCTATTGACGTTGACGCCCATCAGACGAGCAGCGCCCATATCCTCAGAAACGGCACGCATTGCCTTACCAAGACGAGTCTTCTGAACCAAAAGGGTCAGAACAACGGTTGCCACAATAGTAACGGCAACAGTCAAAAGCGCCGTGCCGGAGAGCGTCGAACCAAATACCTGAACAGTTCCCAGGTCAATGATGCTTGGAACAACCTTAGCGTCAGCACCAAGAAGTAGCTGAACTCCATTTTCAAGCAGGTAAGAAACACCAATTGCGGTAATCAGAATAGAAAGCCTTGGAGCTTCTCTGAGTGGTGCATAGGCAACCTTGTCGATAAGAACGCCCAGCAAAACGCAGCCAAAAATGGCGAGAAGAACGGCGATTGCAGGATTGAGTCCTAACTGAACAAGCGCAATCCAAGCAACGTATGAACCAAACATGATGATGTCACCATGTGCAAAGTTAAGAAGCAAGATGATGCCGTACACCATTGTGTAACCAAGCGCCACCAGTGCGTAAATACTGCCCAATTGAAGTCCATTGAGCACCTGAGTCAAAAACATCTGAGGTTCTCTTTTCTATGAAGGATTGATCGTGTCATAGATGGACTCTTTGCCATCTTTAAAGGTAATAATCAAGGTGGACTTCACTGGGTCACCTGTTCCCTGATATGAAAGGGTTCCAGTAACACCTTCGACCACACCAGATGCAATAGCGTCAATAATTGCCTGCCTATACTCATTAGAGTTGTAGGTATAACCGCGTTTCTCGACAGTCTTAAGAGCGGAGCAAAGAATCATTGCTGCGTCATAGCCCAAAGAGCAGAAGTTAGTTGGAGCCTCACCGTATTCCTCGGTATAAGCCTTAACAAAATGCTGAACTTTTTCATCTGGGTTTGAAGCAACAAAGGCAGAGCAATAGAAGCATCCTTCAAGGTCAGCCGCAGAAGCATAATCCTGCTCGCCGCCAATGATGCCTGCCCAACCATCTGCGCCCATAAAAGGCTTTTTGCAGCCAAGCTGACGAGCCTGCGTCACAATCTTGCCATTATCCTGGTAATAGTTTGGAGCCAAAATGGCGTCAGGATCCAGTCCA
The DNA here is from genome assembly GCA_015259035.1 of Atopobium sp. GTDB lineage: Bacteria > Actinomycetota > Coriobacteriia > Coriobacteriales > Atopobiaceae > Lancefieldella. The sequence goes on along the minus strand of JABZHC010000004.1, from coordinate 23,669 downwards.
ATAATGCTGGTGAGCTGGGCGTTAAAGTCAACAGCTCCCGTTGGATAGCCCTGCTGGGATACAACCTCAATGCCCAACTCACGAGCCCTCTGGACAAATGCGTTGTTTACGCCAATCTCGTAATCGCCACCAGAGTTAAAGATGGTTCCTACACGCTGATAGCCTTGCTTTTTAGCAAACTCTGCAAGAACAACGCCCTGGAATGGGTCGGTGACAGTAGCGCGGAACATGTTATTGCCGTGAGCAACAACGTCTTCTGCTGTTGCAGATGCCGTTACGCAAGGAATGTTGTCCAGTACCGATTTCTGTGCCAGTGCAATGGTTGGCGTTGAGGTAACGTCACCCAGAATTGCGCAGACATTCTCATCAAGAAGCTTGTTGTAGACAAGAATAGCTTCGGTTGAATCGCCCTTCTCGTCCTCAACAATAGAGACAATCTGGCGTCCGTTAACGCCACCCTTCTTGTTGAACTCCTTGAGGTACAGAAGAACGCCACTACGTACAGCAAGACCATACTGAGCAACGTCGCCGGTAAATGGACCCATCACGCCAACGTAAATGGAGTTAGGGTCTTGGTTCTTTGGCGAACAACCTGCTAGAGCAAACGACCCCGCAATGGTCCCGGCCACCTCCAAAAAGCGTCGTCGCGTTAGCTTATGTGCCATATTCATCTCCTTTTCTCCATAGCGTTGAATATGTGACACAACACAATATGGCTGCAGCCCTTAAAAAAGAACCACAGCCAAAAAATGTTATCTAACTTGAAATAATTTTAGAGAAACCGGATGTTTCTACGAGCTCCAGCTTTTCGCGACGGTTGCGAGGTTGTCTTCTGACTACCCGCAGCTAGCCTACGTGAGCTACTTACGCCTCACGTACCAGCGGAAGCTCACCAGCAAAGTGACGAGGCTTGTAAGAGGCCTTGTCTGCGCTGGTCTTCTCGCCAAGATCAAGCGAAGAAATCTTCTTCATCTTGCTGGTGCCACCCTCAATAAGGCGAAGCAGCTCGCGCGTTGGTCTCTCGTCAGCCGCCTGAAGCTCAGCTGCCATCTCGCGCTCAACCGCGTCAAAGATGTCCTGAACATGCGATGACGTATCGTTTGTAGCCTTGACCAGCGGCATTGCGGTTGATTGTGCAACCACACCAGCGTAGTTTGGCTCGCGAGAAGGACGAATCTGAGCTGCGGCAACCTTGTGAGACGCAGCAGGTTTTGCACCCGACAACTCCACCGAGCTTGCAACTTCAGCCTCAGCAGTGACCTGACCAATGAGCGGCAGCTGCACTGGATGATACTTGCGCATCTGCTGCTGATCATGGCGAGCTAGATGCTCGTCCATTGCAGCAAGCGCGAGCGTCCAATCATCAGCATGCTCAAGCTCGTCAATCGTACGCTTCTCAGGGAAGACTCCCTGGTCAACGTAAGAAATGCGACTGGAAATATCAGCGGCATGATTGGTGAAGTCTTCAGGAATAGCCTCGGCACCAATCTCGGCAATACCAAAATCGCGCGTAATGGACTCTTCGCCCACAGCCTTAGTCCACCAAGCTGTACCAACGTCACCAACTGTTCCGTCAGCACGTTCGATAATAGGCAGGCCGTCCATAGGATCTTGCCCTAAGCGCTCAAGAAGTACCGCAGCAGCACCCTTTGCACGCGCAACGGTACGCTCACGCCAGCTTAAAAGCTTGGTGTAGTTCTCTGCAATCTGCGCGTAGTCGTTTGTAGAGTGCGCAGGAGCCTTCTTTGCACGAACGGGAAGAACACCCTCAGCAGTCGTACTTACAACCTGCGCCTTCTTTGCAGGTGACTCGGCAGGCTGGACAGGCAGCTCGGTAGACTGAACACGGATGGAACCAGTCATGTCCCACTGAGAAGCCCTCATGTGCTTTGGCTTGTACGCAGCAATCGAGCGCCTTGAAGAGTCCAGCGGAATCACAATGCTCTCTTCTGGCGAGAAGTTCGATGCAGCTGAGACCTGCTTTGAAGATAGAGCCTCATCTGAGCTCTGGAACGTTGCAGCTGACTGGCTCTTTGCTTCTACCTCATCGATTTTCTCGCCACGATTTACCGAGCGAGAAACTACCAAGGCCGCACCAGAAATGACTGCAACCGCAGCAAGTCCCACTCCGATACCGGTAAAGATTGCACCAAGAGGCGTTTGACGAATTTCATTAGCGGTAAGGGCATACGCAGATGCTGGCTCTGCTACCAGAACCAGTCCACTGAGCAGGCCGGCGACTACTGCCGGATTCCTACCTTCTGTCATACAAACTCCCCCTACAAACGCTAAGAAGATGTATGAAGACACACGCTAAATTTGCATATGCTACTAAACCCAATACGGGCGACGTGAGCAACGGGTGGGCTTCATTTCATCTTTGTATAATCCGCTGCAACACATAATTGTGCTGTTAGAAATGACTATAGCGTAATTCGTTATTTTTTACAGCGTCTTTAAAACTTTTTCATAATTCTTTGGCAGTTATTCAACAAAATGGCGAGAAAAAAGAAGTGCCTCCCAACATAGATTGGAAAGCACTTCTTGCGTCATCTTTAAATCTGACTAATTCTGTGGATAGTCAGACTGTGCAGCCTTCTTTGCAGATCTAATCAGGAAGTCCTGGTTATTGTCGGTCTGCTTAAGACCACTGATAAGAGCAGTAGTTGCACGCTCAGTGTTATTGAAGCCTGCAAGAATACGGCGAACGCCCCATACCATAGGCTGAAGCTCTGGCTTAATAAGCAGATCCTCATTACGAGTACCAGAAGAAACAGGATCAATAGCTGGGAAGATACGGCGATCTGCCAGGTCTCGATCAAGCTTGAGCTCCATGTTACCAGTGCCCTTGAACTCCTCGAAGATAACCTCATCCATCTTGGAGCCTGTATCTACCAGGGCAGACGCAATGATAGTGAGCGAGCCGCCGTTCTCGATATTTCGAGCTGCACCCAAGAACTTCTTTGGTGGATACAGGGCTGCGGAGTCAACACCACCAGAAAGAATACGACCAGAAGCGGGAATAGCCAGGTTGTATGCACGAGCAAGACGTGTGATGGAGTCCAGGATAACCACAACGTCCTGGCCCATCTCAACCAGACGCTTTGCTCGCTCAATGACAAGCTCCGAGACAACGGTGTGATTCTCTGCTGGCATATCAAAAGTTGAAGCAACAACGGTGCCCTTAATGGAGCGCTCCATGTCTGTAACTTCCTCAGGGCGCTCGTCTACCAGGAGGCAGAAGAGGTGGACCTCAGGATTGTTGGTGGTAATAGACTGGCAAATGCGCTTCAAAATGGTGGTCTTACCTGCCTTTGGAGGCGAGACAATCAAACCACGCTGACCCTTACCAATAGGAGCCACCAGATCAATTGCACGGCCTGTAATGGAGTCTTTACCGTGCTCCATTGTAAGAGGCTGATCTGGGAAAATTGGAGTCAGGTCTTTGAAGCGAGGACGGTCCTTAAGACCCTCAACTTCCCCACCGTTGACCTGGGTAACCTTAAGCAGTGGTGGATACTTGCTATTTACGCGAGCAGGTCCCACCATGCCCAAGACGTTATCACCCGGGCGCAGACCAAGATTTCTAATAATCTGCTGGTGGACAAAGGCGTCGTCATCGCCTTCCATGTAATTACCTGTACGAATCCAGCCGTAGCCTTCGTTGCTAATCTGAAGAATACCCTCAACAGTCTTAAAGCCCTCAGCAGCTGCAGATGCAGCGTATACAAGCTCAATCAAATCAGACTTATGAACGCCTGCGTACTCAATGCCCAGCTCAGTTGCTTTAGCACGAAGCTCAGAAAGCTTCATCTCTTGCAGAGCCTCTTTTGAAAGCGATGGCTCGCTTGCCTGGCCCTGCTTGCGATTCTTGTTGCGCTGGTTGTTCTGTCTACGATCGCGAGAAGGACGCTCCTGGTTGTTGGCGTGTGCGTTTTCCTGTGTCTTCTCGCCCTCCTGAGCCGCTTCTTTTGGCTCAGCATTACGATGTCGACGACGTGCTGCACCCGTACGAGAACGCCCTGGACGCTCTGCTGGAGCTGCATCGGAATCTGCTACTGCACCAGAAGCCTGCTCCTGAGCTGCACCATCCTGCTGCTCAACACTACCCTGCTCTTCAGCAAAGTTCTTCTGAGGCGCATTGTCATTCTGGCCAGCTGCACCCTCTGCCTCTGCTTTAGTAAAGGCAGGAGCCGGGGTTACCTCCGCAGAAGGTTGAGTTGCATCCTGAACAATCTTGGTAAGGCGATCAGTGTCTACAACGTCAGAAGAAACCTTGCCACCTGCCTGAACCTGAGCGAGAACCTCTGCCTGTGCAACTTCAAGGGCACGCTCATGAAGAGCACGCTCTTCCATCTCTTCTTTGCTAGGACGGCCACGACGGCGCTTTGGTGGCTCTGTAATGCCTGCTGCGTTCATAGCCTCTGCCACAACAGCCTCTACCGCACGACGCGCCTCGGTCTCTTTTTTAGTTGGACGACCGCGACGACGCTTAGCAGCGGATGAATTAGAGACCTTTTCTTCAGTTGTCTCAGAATTGGTATTTTCTGAAGTTGAATTTTCTGAATTACTATTTTCACTCTTACGAGGTCTACCACGTCTACGTGGTGCTGGAGTATTTTCTACATCATTTAAAGAATCATTTTGGACCGAAGATGTTTCGTCCGACATGTACAAACCTCTCTGTTTGCTCATCAAAATAATCTGTAAAAATACGTGAGAAATATGATGAAGGGATAACAAACAAAATCAAATAGGTGCAAATCCAAAAGGAATATACCACGAAAATGCCCGCCTTATGATGAAAAAATAATAAAATTCACCATAAAACGGGCAAATGGGGATTTATAACCACTAACCCTTAAACCTCGAGAAACCCACCTTCTAGATTTCTTTAATCTGCATAAATCATTTAAACAGCTGTACGGCTCTTTCTTTTAACAATAATATCTTCAATTTGCTGAACGATTTCTTTGATATAGGTCTTGCCTTGAGGCGTGAGCTCAACCATAGTTACTCTTCTTGAAAGAGCATCGTCATGTTTGCGCTGTACCAGGCCACTTTCTGCCAAAGCAGTAAGAGACATAGAAACCGTTGGCTGCAAAAGACCAAGCGCGTCAACAATCTCTGTAATTGAAAGAGCGTCTTTAGGAGAATCTAGAATTGCAAGAAGGACCATATCTGCTGCCCTGCAATACAGAGCTCCCATAGCGTCAACATACATGACGATGCGCTCAAACGAAGTACGTGAAAGCGCCTGGCCGGGTGCAATACGAGCACAGGTAAGCTTGGATAGCTCCTCAACTGCTTCTACACCCTTTTCTGTGATGATACACACTACGTTGCGTCGATCAATGGCGCCTTCATCTCTCTTGATGAAACCAAGCCTTGCCAGGTGCGAGGTACGATGAGTAATCGTAGGACGAAGAGCACTCTGATACTCGGCAATTTCTGAAGTCTTAACAGGGGCGCCCTTCACATTGAGGCGACACAAAATAGCAAACTCTTCAAACGTGAGTCGTCTGTTAGCAGGCACCACTCTTCTAACCAAGTTGTAAGACCTGCGAATGGACATGTACTCGCGAAGTTCCATAGAGACCTCCACTCTTATGCCCGAACCATTTACTATTTGCTCGCATAATGAGTATACCCCTAAAAACACGTGTTAACATGGGGACAAAACAATAGTTAGTCAGAAATATGTTAGAAAATGGTGCTTATATGACATCAAAATAGGCTTTTATATGCTGAAATATTAAATTTAAGTAATAAATATTAATTTTATTATCTCTTTTATACATTAAAAAATTTTTTACATAACGGAGAAATATGTAAATTATCTGGAGAAATTCACTAAAGATACCGTGCAGGTATTCAATACTTGCACGGTATCATGACAAAACAACATAGTTAGCTATCGTTTACATTGCCTCAGGAGCAGAAACACCAATCAGGTCAAGGGCAATTGCAAGCACGCGACGAGTTGCATCACACGCAGCAAGACGAGCCTTAGAAAGCTCTGCGTCCAGCGGGCGTCCTTCAGAAGGAAGTACCTGGCAAACGGTATAGAATGCATGGAACTGACCAGCAAGCTCTTCAATATAATGCGTAATGCGGAATGGTGCCCTATCGCGAGCACAACCCTCAACAAGACCTGGGAACTCAAAGAGCTTACGAGCAAGCGCCTGCTCGGCGTCTTCAGAGAGCAGCCCAAGATCAACCTCAGAGCCAATAGCCTTATCTGCAACAGCGTCCATACCAAGCGCCTTTGCCTCAGCAAGGTCAACGCCAGCAGCACGACGCAAAATAGAACAAATACGAGCGTGAGCATACTGAACGTAATACACAGGATTAGAGCTGTCCTGACGCTTTACCTGCTCAATGTCAAAGTCAATCATCTGGTTGGAAGACTTTGAAACAAGAGTGTAGCGCGTTGCATCAACACCAACCTCGGCGAGAAGCTCGTCAAAGTGGATACCAGTTCCCTTACGTTTAGACATTCTGACAGCAACACCGTTTCTGAGCAGGTTAACCAGCTGACCAAGCAAAACCTCAAACTGAGTTGGGTAACCAAGAGCTGTTGCAGCAGAGCGAACACGCTGAATATATCCGTGGTGATCTGCTCCCCAAATATCAATAACGTGGTCAACACGCTGGAACTTATTCCAGTGATAGGCTACGTCGGAAGCAAAATAGGTATACTCGCCATTTGTTTTAATGAGTACACGGTCCTTATCGTCACCAAAATCTGTAGAGCGGAAGAACAGCGCGCCCTCGTCAGAACGATAGAGGTAGCCAAGCTTATCAAGAGCATCAAGTGCGCGATCAACAGCGTCTTTACCTTGGTCATCCTTAACGTAGAGAGAACGCTCAGAGAACCACACATCAAAGTCGGCGCGAGCGTTGTGGCAGGTGTTTTTGATGGACTCAAGCATCATCTTGTAGCCGCGTTCACGGAACTCAATCATGCGCTCATCTTCGGACTTGTCTGCCCAGACCTCTCCGTCATTTTTAAGGAAGAAAAGACCCAGGTCAACAATGTAGTCTCCGGCATATGCGTTACCGCCAAGAGAGTTGATAAACTCGTCAGTAAACGGATGTTGCTCTGGATGAGCATCGTCTTCATCTGCAACGTAGGCATTGCGGTCTTCTGCAAGCACCTGCGCAGCTGCATCAGCGTCAATGCCGCGCTCCTGCATGATATCAATAAGCTGCAGGTAGCGCTTAGAGATGGAGTGACCAAAGACGTCCATCTGAGAGCCATGATCGTTGACGTAGTACTCGCGCTCAACCTCATAGCCTGCGAAGGCAAGAATGCGGCTTAGAGAATCTCCAAGCGCCGCCCAACGGCCATGACCAATGTGCAGAGGCCCAACGGGATTTGCAGAAACGTACTCTACCTGGACCTTTTGACCGGCACCAAAAGAAGAACGGCCAAAGTCAGCACCCTGCTCGCGAACAGTATTAAAAATCTCATTGCCCGCAGCAGTTGACAGATAGAAGTTTACAAAGCCAGGACCAGCAACCTCAACGCGCTCAATCTGAGCGTCCTTGGCAATATTTGCCACAAGAGCTGCGGCAATATCACGAGGAGCCTTGTGTGCTAGCTTTGCAGAACGCATAGCAACCGTAGAAGACCAGTCTCCATTTGATGAGTCCTGTGGGCGCTCAAGTCCCACATCATCAATCTGGAATTCAGGCAACTCACCCGCAGCCTGGGCATCTGCCAAGGCTTGACGTACAAGTTCCTCGATCTTCTCGCGCATGGTTCTCCTTTAAATTCAGTGCACGTGTGCAGCGTAAGTACGTAGTTGGTTGTGTAGCTTCTAAAGGACTACTCAGTTTCCTCGGAAGATTTTACCTGATGTTGAGCGGCAAGTTCATGACGCAAATTGGCCAGGCCACGCTCAAGACCCACAGGATAAATCTGAGGGTTCAAGAAACGTGTATACGCCGCATCCAGGCGCATAAGCGCAGCGTGGCAGCGATCGCGAGCAACCTCGATGGACTCACTCTCCCCTACGCGCTTGCCACCTTCTACCAGCCTTACCATCAGCTCGCGAGAAGTTCCTTCAAGCTTGTGGGTTGAGTACGGGTCAATGATGTCGACAACAGTTGCCTTAGACTCTGGACTCTTGGTGACCAGGTAATCCGGATCAAAAATCATGTCACCTGCAGGGCAGCCGTTTGCATCGTAGAAGCGGCGAATGTGCTGAATGCCTGGGACGGTACGCTTGTAAGCCATCTCAGACAGCTTGATAACAGGAGTCCAAGGCTCAGTGGAAGACTGACGACGAGCGGTTAGCTTATAGACGCCGCCAAGCGAAGGCTGAGGATCACAGGTAGCAAGCTTGGTACCAACACCAAAGGCGTCAATAGGTGCTCCCTGAGCAAAAAGCGACTGGATGGTGTACTCGTCAAGATCGTTTGAGACAGAAATCTTGATGTATGGAAGGTCAGCCTCGTCAAAAGCCTTACGAGCTTCCTTAGAAAGGCGCGCAAGGTCTCCGGAGTCAATACGAACAGCATTCAAGCGCTCGCCGCGCTCCTCCATCTCTTTTGCCACAATAATGGCGTTCTTGATGCCTTCATGAACATCATAGGTATCAAGCAGAAGTGAGCAGTTAGTTGGGCTAGATTTTGCAAACGCCCTAAAGGCATCAAGCTCAGTATCAAACGACATTACCCAAGAGTGTGCGTGGGTACCAAAAACAGGAATGCCATAAATTTTGCCAGCAAGGACATTTGAAGTACTTGAAGCTCCTGCAATATAAGAAGCACGAGCAACTGCCAGACCACCGTCTGGACCCTGCGCACGACGCAGGCCAAAGTCAGAGACAGGATTGCCCTGAGCAGCCTTGATAACGCGAGCGCACTTAGTTGCTGCCAAAGTCTGGAAGTTGACCAAGTTTAGCAGGGCGGTCTCAATGAGCTGGCAGTCAACAATGGAGCCCTCTACGCGGACCATAGGCTCACGTGGGAAAACAAGCTCTCCCTCGGGGATTGCATCAATGGTTACATTGAGCTTGTGGTTGCGCAAAAACTCAAGGAACGCTGGCTTAAAGAGACGGCCGCCACCAGGAGAGTTAATGCTTGCCAGGTAGTCAATATCGTCGTCTTCAAAGATAAAGTTTTCAACTAAGTCAGCAATTTGACCAGTTCCACAAGAAATGGCAAAGCCGCCATTAAAGGGATTCTCGCGGAAGAATGCGGTAAAGCATGCCTCTGCATCAACAAGACCGGCTTCCCAATAACCTTGAGCCATCGTGAGCTCATACAAGTCTGTATTAAGGCTAACGTCTGAGGGTTTGGTACGATCAGTGAGTGACATAGTTGCTCTTTTCGATTGGTCAAAAACTGACGGTGAGACGATATATCTAGAGTAGCAGTCCTACAAAATAAATTGGCTTACAACAAAGATAACTGCGAGAATTACCACAGTTCCAATAACAATTTTTTGACCCAGAGGCATTTTGATGTCTTCGTCGTCCTCATCTGGCTCCATAAGGGCGCGACCTTTTGCGCGCTGCTCCTGAATGCGACGAATTTGCTCGGCCTCCTGCTGAGCTGCCTGACGTGCAGCACGCTGCTGAGCTTCACTTTCCGCTGCTGCATCCACCTCTGCCTGAACCGCAGCTTCTGCCTGGGCAGCACGGGTCTTCTCGGCACGCAGCGCCTCGAGCTCAGCGCGCTCTTTCTCTGCGCGAAGAGCCTCGAGCTCCCTGCGCTCCTTCTCTGCGCGGAGCGCTTCCAGCTCGGCGCGCTCCGCGTCCGTGAGCGCAGCCGCCTGTGGCGGAGGGGTGGTTTGGAGCTCTTCGGGTTTCTCGACAGACATGGTTACTCCTCGGTTTGCGTATCGGGGATGCTGGTGGTAGTGCGGGTTGAAGCGTCGGTGGCGTTGCCGCGAGCCGAGCGGAGCTTGAGCGCGGGACCCTCAACACCTGTTGCGTCAAAGGCTGGCACAAAACTCTCGGAGACGGTTCCACCCTCCTGCCACCACAGGTTCTCAAATCCCAGGTCATCCGCATGGCAGAGTACCAACTCGTACTCCTCGTCAGAAAGCGTTCCAGAAAGCGGACCGCCAGCTGCACGCATGCGCTCATTAGGCGTGTACTGATTCATGATTGATACGTCTACATCATTATGACAAAGATTCCAGACGCGGTTGAGCACCTCGCAGGAATCGTCCGCGTGCGTGGGCATGACCAGGTGGCGCACAATGATGCCTTGCAACATGCGACCGTCGTCGTCCAGCTTGCGACCGCCGCGACTCATCACTGAGTCATGCATAACCTCAAGTGCCGCCATAGACATCTCTGGATAATCTGCTGCGTACGAGAGCTCTTTTGCCAGCGCGGGATCTGCGTACTTGACGTCCGTCAGCCAAATATCAATGACGCTCGAGACTTTCTGTACCACCTCTGGCAACTCGTATCCCGAGGTATTGCACACTATTGGGAGTGTCAATCCCGCCTCTTTTGCCAGCGTCACTGCTTCAATTATGTGTGGCGAGAAGTGCAAAGGAGTTACAAGGTTGATGTTGAGCGCACCCTGAGCTTGCAGTTCAAGCATCATTTGAGCAAGTCGCTCAGTTGTGACTGGCTTGCCAAAACCTTCTTGCGAGATCTGGTGATTCTGGCAGAACACGCATCTGAGCGGGCAACCGGTGAAGAAAATTGCGCCTGATCCGGCCTCGCCCGAGATGGGAGGCTCCTCCCAAAAGTGTAGCGCAGAACGAGCCACACGAATGGTGCTTGAAGCTCCACAAAGGCCCGCTTTACCGGCGTTTCTTTGAGCATGGCAACGCCTTGGGCAGAGTTCACAGACGTCGTAGGCAGAAAACGTAAGGGTATGAGGTGATGGTGCACTACCCAAGGGTTTCTCGCCTCCCGTCGTATCTGCCCAGGCAGATGGTGGTATAAAAAACGCGCAGGGTCTCTGCGCGCGTCAAAGTCATGGTGGAGATAAAGGGATTCGAACCCTCGGCCTCTGCCTTGCGAAGGCAGCGCTCTCCCAACTGAGCTATATCCCCGTTGCGGTACTTATTGTGGCAATCAGGGGCAGGTATGTCAATGATTATGCGGGCAGAATGAGCGGCTGTAGGCTTGCGAGGAGGCGCGCAACGCTTCCACGGACCATTGCGGCTCTTCCGCGGACTGTCAGCGCTCTTCCGTGAGCCGTCGCGACTCTTCCGCGAGCCATCACAATTTAAACACAGACTGCCTAGGCACAAAAATATCCTTCCCCGCAGTCATCTATGAACCCACCTTCATAAGGTGGGCGCCGCGCTCGAGCGTTCCAGCTTCCTTAACAACGAAGGATGCCTGTACTGAACACGAGATTAGGCTCCCTGAAAAAACTTGTCGGTTCACCCAGTTTTGACCGCGGGAAAAGGACAATTCTTACTATAAAGAGATTATAAAAAGATTAAAGTCTTGACTTGTTTTTTAATGAGCAGCACAATTAAATGGTATGGATTTTAGCAGTTAAATACTGTTTTTTATTGAAGGGTAAGCGGCTTGAACCTCTGGGTAACCATGTTTTGTGTTTTCCTCTCAGCTGGTCTTGGTTCAGCTCTGATTACCCCTGCCGTTCGTCAACTAGCTTGGAAACTTGGAGTTGTCGATAAACCCTCTGCACGTCGAGTCAATAAAAAACCTATTCCTCGCATGGGCGGCGTTGCAATTTTCTTTGGGTTAGCCGTTGCTATGCTGGTGCGTTATGGCGTTGAAGCAATTATTGGACATGCAGAAATCACCCTTTCTTCTCGCTATTATCTCAACGTCAACTTCTGGATTGTTGGCGCTGCATTTGCGGTAATTTTCTTGACCGGCTTGCTCGACGACATTTTTTCTCTCAAGCCTATTCAGAAACTCGCTGGTCAGATAATTGCAGCAAGCATCGCGGCTGCGGGCGGCCTGATTATCGGTAACGTTGTTGATCCGTTTTCCGCGTACGGCTTTGTGGATCTTGGATGGCTCGCCTACCCAGCAACCGTCATTTACCTGGTTGCTTACGCCAACATCATCAACCTTATCGACGGCCTTGATGGACTTTCTTCAGGTATTACGTGCATTGCCTCTACCACTATGTTTGTGCTTTCCATTTGGGCGGGTCGCTTTGACGCAGCGCTTTTAAGTGCAGCCATCGCTGGCACCACGCTGGGATTCTTAGTTCACAACTCCTATCCTGCAACAATCTTCATGGGCGACTCCGGTTCTCTAACCTTGGGATTTGCCCTAGGAACAATTTCGCTTTTGTCCGTCACTCGTTGGGCGGGACTCACAACCATCATTGTTCCTCTCGTCGTTGCAGGTATTCCAATCATCGATACCTTCTCCGCGATTGTTCGCCGTACCCGCGCGCACGTCAGTTTTGCTACTGCCGACCGCGGACACATCCATCACCGCTTAATGGCTCACGGATATAATCAGCGCCAAGCGGTACTTTTGATGTACGGTTGGACTGCCCTTCTGTGCGTTGGTTCGCTCATTATGACGCAGGTCAATACGCTACCTCGTATTGCAATTTTTGTCATGCTACTTACTATGTCTGCTTTCTTTGCAAAGTACCTGCATCTTTTTGAGCCTGTTCTGCTTCACCATACTGATCCAAAGACTGGTGAAGATGAACTCATTACCCCTAAAGATCCAGACTTCGACGAAGAGATTAAGCAGCTACACGAAGAAGAGCACGAGCATCTCGAAGAGCTTATCCACAGAGAACACAAGAGCGAATAAGCTGGGGAAACGACTGCTCACAAATTGGCTTTCCGTGAGCTCGCGGTTCCGTTCACAGCTACGATTGCGACTGCACGGGTTTCTCGCCAGGTGCGCCAACAACCAGCTCACGCGCCTAAAAAGTGCAAAGAATCTGTACTTTAGATACAGATTCTTTGACAAAATCAGGCAAATCCACAGTTTCTTTTGCATTTTTAGGCAAAATTTACAGATTCTTTGATGAATTCAGGCGCGTCAAAGATAGGCGCTTCGGCTCTAAATTTTGAGCCTGAAAACTGCATTATGTCTGAGCAAATTTACTCAGACATAGCGAGAAAAACCGGCAAAACCACTCAGACTTGGCGTGCTTTTCCAGCAAACGGCTTAGACATGGCGAGAAAATCAGGCACGTCGTGGCTTAACCGGACATTGGAACCCGTCTGCATGCCGACAATCCCACCGTACACAAAGACCCCACCGGGTTTCTCGCCAAAAGAAAACCCCGCACATCCGGGATGTACGGGGTGTAGCTATCTAGCTGCGAAGAAATCGCTTGGGCGTGCGAGGTCACTTAGCCGAAGCTAATCAGCGTGTACCGAACCCGCTTAACCGAGGTTACTCAGCGAGAGCCTTCTTAGCGATCTCTGCAAGATCTGCGAAGCCCTGCTCGTCAGAGTAAGCAATCTCTGCGAGAACCTTGCGGTCAAGCTCAACACCAGCGAGCTTGAGGCCGTGCATGAACTTGCTGTAAGAAAGGTCGTTGATGCGTGCTGCAGCGTTGATACGCTGAATCCACAGTGCGCGGAAATCACGCTTCTTGTTACGACGGTCACGGTAAGCATACTGACCAGAATGCTGTGCCTGCTCCTTCATACCACGGAAGGTACGAGAGGAAGTTCCGTAATAACCCTTTGTGCGCTCAACGAGCGTCTGACGCTTCTTGCGGCCAGCAACTGCGCGCTTAACTCTTGCCATATCTAATCACTCCTTGTTATTTGATCTGGTGGGTGGCGCGCTTAGTTCTTAGCGCCCATACGCTGAGAAACTACTGCTGCATCGCCAGCGGAAAGAACAGCTTCTTTACGGAAGCCACGAATACGCTTCTGGGACTTCTTGGTAAGAATGTGGCTCTTAAAAGCCTTAGCACGCATAATCTTGCCAGTACCGGTGCGGCGGAAACGCTTAGCCGAACCCTTGTGCGTCTTCATCTTAGGCATACTACTTCTCCTCCTGTGTGGTGCCATCCTCAGCACCCTCGGGCTTCTCGTCAAACGCTCCCTTGATTGGAGCAACGAGCATGTGCATGTTACGGCCTTCAATGAGCGGTTTCTGCTCAATTGTGGCAAAAGGCTTCAAATCTTCAGCAAGGCGATCAAGTACAATACGGCCCTGCTCTGGGTGAGCCATCTCGCGTCCACGGAACATGATGGTAATCTTGACGCGTGCTCCCTTCTTGAGGAAGCGCAGTACGTGACCCTTCTTGGTCTCGTAATCGCCCACATCAATCTTTGGGCGGAACTTCATCTCTTTGACTTCGATCTTGACCTGGTTCTTGCGAGCTGCCTTGGCCTTGCGAGCCTGCTCATACTTGAACTTACTGTAATCAAGAATCTTGCATACAGGAGGCTCGGCATTTGGAGCAATCTCTACGAGATCAAGACCGTGCTCACGAGCTCTCTTCATTGCATCATTGACGCCAAAAAGACCAAGCTGACTACCATCAGCGTCAATAAGACGGCACGTGCGAGCAGTGATTTCCTCATTAATGCGAGGACCATCGTTCTTGGCTATCTTGTACACCTTCCCTCTTGGACAATTGCTTGTCCGCCAATAAAAAACCCAGTGCACAAGCAACTGGGAGACAATACGCACAGGTAGCGTGCGAAGGTTAAATTGTCTGACCAGACAGCTGCTTTTGCGCTGTGTAGGTGGGGACTCACGTTCAATCCCGCTTCAAAAGTACCTTGTAAGGTTACCTCTAACAAGAAAACATTACAAGTACCAAGTTAGATATGACGAGAAATTCACATCTAACTTAAACTTTTAGCTGGTGCCCGAGGTGGGACTTGAACCCACACGAGTTTCCTCAAAGGTTTTTGAGACCTCCGCGTCTGCCATTCCGCCACTCGGGCTAAAAAGTTTGCATAGGTACTATACCGCACCTATGCAAATCTGTCTTGCTAAATCATCAAAGTTGTAGCTGATTTAATCCTGTAAGAATGGGTTAGTTGCTATCTCTGCCTCAAGAGACGTTTGATTTCCATGTCCTGACAAAATAATGGAGGTTGGATCAAGCTCTGTCTTGATGCGGTTCAAAGAAGCCTTAAGTGTTTCAAAGTTGCCGCCTGGAAGGTCTGTTCTTCCTGCAGAACCCTGGAAAAGCGTATCGCCTACAAAAACGGCGCCAGTAGCAGTTCCCTCTCCCACCAAAACAATACCGCCAGGAGTGTGACCAGGAGTTTCCATAATCTTGAACTGTGCAGTTCCAACAGAGAGAACATCTCCCTCGTGGAGAAAACCGTCTGGCTCTGGAGCATCATCATAAATCTCGTTTGAGTTATGAGCTCTCTGTGCAAGCTCATTATCTGCCTCGTTGATGAGGTACTGAGCACCAGGCACAGCAAGCTTCAAAGCCTTAACGCCGCCAACGTGATCAGCATGGCCGTGAGTAGCAACAATGTACTTAAGCTCAAGGTTCAAGAGCTGTGCAGCAATCTCTGCACCCGATGCACCGGCATCAATAATCATGCACTCATTACCAGAAACGTAAATGTAGCAGTTGGTCTCAAGGGGACCTACCTTAAAGACACCAATCTGGTCTTTTGCGTGATGGCAACCACCATGACCGTGATGGCCGCAGCAACCGCCATGACCGTGCTCACCGTGGCCATGCTCGCCATGATGACCGCAGCAGCCACCGTGTCCGTGCTCTTCCTCGTGATTATGGCCGCAAGAGCAGCCCTCATTTTGATTAGCCATAAAGTCTCCTTCTCATCTGATTAGCGCCTTCACCTGGCATAATACGACGAGCGTCGTAGACAGAAGGCACGCGAGTTACAAATGCAAATAAGGTGTCAAGCAAGCTGGTATCAGAGATAGAAACCAAGAAACGCATTCGTACTACACCCTGCTCGCCCACTTGTGTTGCAGCAGAAAGAATGTTTGCACCAGCGTCAGACAGCGCAACCGTGACGTCCTTAAGAAGGCCCATACGGTCTGTTGCCTCAACGACAATCTCTACCCTAAACTCAGTAGCGCCGCTAGCGTCCCAAGAAACAGGAATGATACGCTTTGGATCGTTGAGCAGATCTTTAACGTTAGGGCAATTGGCGCGGTGAACAGAAACGCCACGACCGCGTGTAATAAAGCCCACAATATCGTCGCCTGCAACAGGATTGCAGCAATGAGCAAGATGAACAAGCAAATCTGGATCGCCATTTACCACAACGCCGCAGTTAGACTTCTTGGGACGACTACCCTTGGCGGTACGAGAAATAACGTAGGAGCGAACCAAAGGCTGATCGTTTGCAATTGCCTTGTTCTTCTCCTGAAGGCGCGCCGCATTACGCTCTTGCTCAGTAACAACCTCGGGATTTTTCTCCTCTAAGATTTCACTCACGCGATTGACAACCTGCTTAGCAGACTGATTACCTGCACCAATTCCCGCAAACAGGTCATCTACACTGCGATAATCAAACTGCTCGGTGAGCTGATCAAGCGCCTTAACGGTTCGCGTAGCGCTGATGCCATAGCCACGCTTGCGCAACTCTTTTGCGAGCTCAGAACGACCGCGTTCGGCATCGTCAGACTTGTTCTCTTGCGAGAAATACTTGCGAATCTTTGCACGCGCGGACGGCGTCTTTACCAGCGTCATCCAATCGCGAGAAGGACGAGCATTCTTGTTAGTCAAAATCTCAATGCGATCACCCATCTGAAGCGTATGCGTCAGTGGAACTACGGAGCCATTAACGCGCGCACCAACACAGTGATTGCCCACCTCGGTGTGAACAGCGTAAGCAAAGTCCAGAGGTGTTGAATTGACGCGCAAGCTCATTACCTCGCCCTTTGGCGTGAAAACAAAAATCTCATGCTCAAAGAGGTCTACGCGCAAGTTATCTAAGAACTCGTGGGGATCATCAATATCGTCTTCAACGGCCCAATCAAGACTGCGGCGAATCCAGTTGATAGTTGAGTCAATAAGCTTGTCTTCAGAGGACATCTTGCCCTTTGAATTGCCTTGCTCCTTATACAGCCAGTGAGCAGCAATACCGTACTCAGATGCCTCGTGCATCTCGGCGGTTCTAATCTGAATCTCAATAGGGCGTCCATCAGGGCCAATGACCGTTGTGTGCAAAGACTGATAGAGATTGGCCTTTGGCGTTGCAATATAGTCCTTAAAACGACCAGGCATTGGATGCCACAGTGCATGAATAGCACCAAGTGCCGAGTAGCAATCGCCTACGTTTTTAGTAATAACACGCAGAGCGATAAGATCGTAGATGTTGGAGAACTCTCTGCCCTTACGGACCATCTTTTGATAAATGGACCACAGGTGCTTAGGACGTCCCGTAATCTGGAAGTCAGTAAGACCAGCAGCATTAAGCTCATCAGTCAAAGTCTTTTTAGCGTTGTTGAGGTCATTCTCTCTTTGTGCACGAGAGTCAGAGACCATGCGCGCAACGCGCTGGTACTCCTCTGGTTCAAGCCAGAAGAAGGACAAATCCTCAAGCTCCCACTTAACCGAAGAGATACCCAGACGGTCAGCAAGTGGCGCATACACGTCCATGGTTTCTCGCGCCTTAAACAGACGACGATCCGGTGGAAGTGCCGCCAGCGTGCGCATATTGTGAAGACGGTCGGCAAGCTTGATGATAACAACGCGGATGTCCTTTGACATGGCAAGGAACATTTTGCGCAGGTTAAGCGCTTGTTTCTCGTCCATTGAACTGACTTCGATGGACGTAAGCTTTGTGACACCGTCAACAAGCTCAGCGACTGACTTACCAAAGCGAGAAGAGATTTCATCAAGTGAAGCAGACGTATCTTCTACGGTATCGTGCATAAGGGCAGCACAGATGGTGTCTTCATCCATATGAAGATCGTGTGCAAGAATAAGGGCCACTTCAACTGGGTGGTTGATATAAGGCTCGCCAGAACGACGACGTTGATCTTTGTGGTAGTCAGCAGCAAAGGCATATGCAGCAGCAATCTTTGCCTGAGCTTCCTCAGGCAAATATGTGCGCACGGCTCCCTCAAGCAGACGGTAATTATCCGCGCCTGGCGCCTTGGCCTCTTTTGTGGTCCTCTCGTCACTCATCAGAGGACTCCCTTCCCCCATCAAACGTTGAACCAATTTCTGGAATGATGGGTTTTGTTATAGCATCTGCCAGCTCATCTGGTGAAGCAGAAAGTACCCACTGAGCAAATGATTCAAACTCAGCGTGCGCTTTAAGCCCCTCAGCGTAGCGTGCAGACTCCAGCAAGTCCATGTGCGAAGCTTGACTATTGACGGAGATTGTTCGCGTTTGATCAAATCCTTCAATGCTAATAAACCCTAGCTCAGCAAAAACGTCAAGTGCAACACGAACGGTTTGCTCGTCAGCCTTAGATCGCGGGTCAATTTCTAGCGCCATCTGCGCAATATCTTCATCAGTGAGTGCTGAATCAGCTGTCTGAGCACCAAGCTTTGGCTGCAGTGCCGTAAGCGCGCGGTAGACAGCTACCAGGGCTTCTCGCTGTGGTGCATGAGAAGAAAGGATGCGCTCGTTAACACGCATATCATGCGCATCAAATAGCATCTGAATTACAGAAGGCTTACCGTCTCTACCTGCGCGTCCGCTCATCTGATTGAAGGCAACGCGACCGAACGGCAGGTGATACAGAATAACCTGGCGAATATCAGAGATATTGACGCCTTCGCCAAATGCACTGGTAGCAATGATGCAACAAACGTCTCCACGCCTAAAAGCGCGCTCAACGTTCTTGCGTATCTGAGGCGTTAGGCCCGCATGGTAGAACGCAATCTTATGACCAAGTTCTGGAATACGATGGCGTAGCATACGCGTCAGTGCCTGCGCTTGCTCCCTTGAATTGACGTAGACAACCGTTTTTGTGCCGTCTGACACAAGAGAAAGCAGCGCACATTCCCTATCTTTAGCACCACGAAGGTCCTTGAGTTCAAGGTTAGAACGAGCCGTTTTGTCTTTGTATACATACTCTGCTTCAATAGAGAGAAGCTGGCAAATATTCTGAGCTGCCTGCGTGGTAGCCGTAGCTGTTGTGGCAAGTACCTGCGGACTCCCAAGCATCTTTAGTACCTGTGGCATTTGTGCATATGCAAGTCTGCCTTCAGAAGCATTCATGCCCACATGATGTGCCTCGTCAAACACTACAAATGAGATGTTTTGCGCCTTAACAAACTGATCAGCGTGGAGCGAGAAGAACTCTGGAGTAGTCAGCACAATATCAAGCTCATTGTTTGTCATGCGAGCAAACAGGTCTTCTCGGCTGGAAAGGTCTGTTTCTCCGTTGAGCACCTCGACAGAAATTCCTAGAGGCTCAAAGGTGTTTTTTATGCTTTGAACCTGGTCATTAATGAGAGCGCGCAGCGGATAGACAAACACGCTCATTTTATGTTGCAGCAACGCAACACGAGCAGCATGAACCTGGAAGATAAGCGATTTACCTCTACCTGTGGCCATAACAGAGAGACAAGACGTTCCTTGAGAGAGAACCTCTAGTGTTTTCTTTTGCAGAGGCAAGAGTTCTCTTGAACCAATCATGGACGTGACCAGGGTCTGGGTAAGCTCCTCAGAAGAAAGACTCTCCAGCTCACGGCGCTTTTGCTGCGCCTGCTCTTGGGAGGCCTCATCAGCCTCTGTAGTCTCCTTGGTAACCACAAGGGGCAAGTCAGCAGCGCTGCCGAGAAGATCCGCTTCAATGGGGCCGTCATCTTCATCGGTAAAGTCTCTGTAGAGAATATCTCTGACCATGAGTTTTGGCTTAGTTCTGCCCTGCCAGGTCTCGTTAACTGCTTCAAAAATTAAATCAACAGCACCGTCATACTCAGCTGCTGCCTCAACATGAGGCGTTCTAAACATGATGGATGAAATTGAAGAGATACCGTTTGAAGCCATAAAGCAAAGATGAGCTCCGCCTGCACCAACGCGCGAACGATTCTTCATCACTACGCCTTTAACGCCAAAGAGCGGCTTTTTGTTACCCTGACCAAAAGGTTGCAGTGCCTCAAGGGCATCAATGGAGTTAATGGTAATTTCATCAAGGTTTACCAGGGCAGTAACTTCTCCTGAAGCCTCAAACTCTTCTTCTGGAAGCTCTGCCATAACCTTTGATAAACGCTTTCTAAAAGCATCAATCTTTGCTGTTTCTACCGTTACGCCAACGGCTCCTTGGTGGCCACCAAAACGGACCGTAAGGTCTGCACACTGTTCAACGGCGTGGAATAAATCAACGGAGCCAACAGAGCGGCCAGAGCCGCGAGCAACACCGTCTTGAATGGTGAACAGAATACAAGGCACGTGATAGCGATTAACAATTCTTGAAGCAACAATACCCTTAACACCCTCATGCCAACCCTCTTTGGCAAGCACAATTGCGTGACCGCCATCGTAAATTTCTTTTGCCTGCGCAAGTGCTTCATCGGTAAGCTTTGCCTCAATAGCACGACGCTCGGCATTAATCTCTTCTAGCTTGCCAGCAAGAATGGTTGCCTCTTCAGCGTCTTCTGTAAGAAGAAGGTCAAGCGCAATATCAGTAGTGCCCATGCGTCCTGCCGCATTAAGGCGAGGAATAATAGAAAATGGCAGATTATCTGCAGAAATCTGGGCAATATCTTGACCAGCAACAGCAGCTAGAGCCACGAGACCTGGACGAAGACCTTTCTGGAGACGCTTAACACCTTCAGAAACCAGCGCGCGATTCTCTTTGTTGAGCATCATCATGTCAGATAGCGTGCCCAACATAGCAACATCAATGTAATCAAGCCAAAGCTGAGGCTGATCTTGAAGCTGTCCTAAAACCTGTACCAGCTTAAGGGCAACGCCTGCACCAGCAAGTTCTCTAGAAGGACAATCCTCAACAAGCTTTGGGTCGGTGACTGGAACACCCTGGGGCACCAGATCTGCGGGCTCATGATGATCAGTAACAACAACATCAATCCCCTGCTGCAAAAGCCAAGCAACCTCTTGAGCAGCAGCAATGCCATTATCTACCGTAATAATTAAATCTGGCTTTCTATCTTGCAAAACTCTTGCAAGAGCCTCTTTAGAAAGTCCGTATCCCTCACCAAAACGATGCGGAATATACGGCAAAACATCTGCTCCCAATCGACGTAAAGCCAGAGTAAGCAGACATGTTGAGCTCATTCCATCAACATCAAAATCACCAAATACGGCAATCTTTTTATGCTCAACAATTGCCTTATGAACACGGGCAGCAACCTCAGCCATTCCCGGAATGCACTGTGGATCCAGCCAGTCTCTTTGCAAAGATGGCGAGAGGAACTCTTGAGCTGTGACTACATCAGTAAATCCGCGTGCTACCAACACACGGGCAACAAGTGGGGTAACGTGCAATTCTTTTTCAAAGAGTGACTCTAGATATACGTCTTGTGTAAGAACACTCCAACGAGTGCTTTTCTCGATGCTGGGCATCATATCCTCTTTTCTGTGGCGGCAGAGCCAGCCAGGGGCACCTCGGGCGCCCGCGAATGTTTATCCCTTTCATTCTACCCATGTCACCGGACAAAAAATGACTAGCCCACAAATTAGTGAGCTAGTCATAAAAATTTTAAATCAAAGTTGCTTGCGCAGGGCTATCAAGATTTCTTGCACAGCGCTATCAAGAAGACGGGTTTCTCGCCAGGCGAACTTAGAAATCAACCACGCCGTCAGATTTTTCCCACTCCTCAACAAAATCGCTGTAGGTACCTGCGAGAATTGCTTCTCGTGCCTGACGCATTAGCTCAAGCAAGAAGTAAATATTGTGCATAGAAAGCAGCTGACCGCCCAGCATCTCGTGCTGTTTAACCAGGTGATTGATATATGCGCGAGAATATCCGCCTGTACAGACAGGACAGGTGCACTTGGCATCAATAGGGCCTGCATCTGCAAAGTACTTTGCGTTCTTGAGGTTCATGCGGCCCTCATGGGAAAACGCGGTACCCATACGTGCGGTGCGCGTTGGAAGCACGCAGTCAAACATATCAATGCCACAAGCAACACCGCGGATAAGCGTGGATGGATTACCAACGCCCATCAGGTAGCGAGGCTTATTGCGAGGCATGTAATCGGCGCAAAGTGGCGCCAGCGTCTCAAACATGACCTCGTGAGGCTCTCCAACGGAATAGCCACCAATGCCATAACCAGGGAAATCGCCAATCGACTCAAGGTGCTCAATGGAGCGCTTGCGCAAATCAAGATGCATGCCACCCTGAACAATGCCAAAGAGTGCCTGATCAGGACGGGTATGAGCCTTAAAGCACCTCTCGGCCCATGCGCTTGAAAGCTCAACTCCGCGCTCAACTTTTCTGCGCTCGGCAGGATAGCCTACGCACTGATCAAGCTGCATAACAATATCTGCACCAAGGTTCTGTGCAATCTGCATATTAGTTTCTGGCGTCCAGTACGACCATGCGCCGTCGTAATCTACCGCACGGAATTTAACACCCTCGTCAGAGAGCTTCATGAACTCCTCGTGACTAAAGACCTGGAATCCGCCAGAATCCGTCAGAATTGGTCCATGCCACTGCATAAAGTCATGCAAGCCGCCCATCTGTGCTACCAGCTCATCTCCTGGACGCTGAGACAGATGGTACGTATTTGCCAGAATAATCTTAGCGCCAAGGTCACGAACGGTATCGGTCATCAAACCTTTAACAGTTGCCTTAGTACCAACCGGCATAAAAATAGGCGTTGGAATATCACCATGAGGCGTATGGAAGATGCCGGCGCGTGCATGCGTCTTAGGATCTTCTGCGAGAAGTTCGTAGGTAAACCAAGAATCTTCTTTTTTTTCTGCCCAATTTTCTGTGTGTACGCAGGAAATTTTGGTGGTAAAACCCTGTGCTTTTTTGGAGCCGTCTGGCATGTAACCTCGATTACAACGTGCGGAGAGCATCAACCAAAGCTGTCTTGCCCTCTGTTTTCTGATCCTTCATTTTTATCACACGTGCAGGACATCCCGCTACCACAGCGTTTGCTGGAACGTCCTCAACTACCACAGCACCTGCTGCAACAACAGCACCCTCTCCAACGCGAATACCCTCGATAACCACGGCATTTGCGCCAATAAGGACGTTATCCTCAACAATAACTGGCGTAGCAGATGCAGGCTCAACAACACCAGCAAGAACAGTACCAGCACCAATGTGGCAGTTCTTACCAACAGTTGCACGTCCACCCAGAACAGCGCCCATGTCAATCATGGTGCCCTCACCAATAACAGCACCAATATTAATAACAGCACCCATCATAATGACGGCGTTGTTACCAATCTCAACGCGCTCACGAATCAGTGCACCTGGCTCAATACGTGCGTTTACGTCCTTCATGTTAAGCAGAGGAACACCGGAGTTTCGACGGTCATTCTCGATGTCAAAGTACTCAAATGCGTCTGCATTCTGCTCAACAACGCTCTTGAGCTCGGACCAATCGCCAAAAACTATCTTTGAGGTGCCCTCACCATACACGCGAGAAGATCCGTAAGACACAGAAGCGCCCTCACACTCTTTGACGTAGAGCTTAATAGGGGTCTTCTTCTCTGATGTAGCAATGTAGTTAATAATTTCCTGGGCGTCCATGCACGTCCTTTCTCAATCAAACAGATGCTAACCTATATAAGCGAGCACATGCGGTTATTCAAAAATCAACTCTTCAAAGGTATAAAAACCTGGAGCTTTTGTAAGTAATTTCTCAGCGCACGCAACAGCAC
>JABZHC010000049.1 GCA_015259035.1 Atopobium sp. | reverse complement strand
GTTTACAGAAACTAATACCCCCTTAGGGTATGAAAAGGAGGACAGATGGCTCAGAAAGACGGCCAATCACAAAAGACATGCTGTCATTGTGACCACAAGGCAACCCCTCGCTCAAGCGAACTTAAAAGTGGGGTTTCTCGCCGTATTAACCGTGCAATCGGCCAGTTAAATGGCATTAAAACAATGATTGACGAGGATCGTTATTGCGGAGACATTCTTATTCAGCTTGCGGCAGTTGAGTCTGCGGTTAAGGCCGTCTCAAGAGAGGTAATGCAGGATCATCTGGAGTCTTGCGTAGTTGACCGCATCCAGTCGGGTGATACAGAAGTTATTGATGAGGTTATGGACCTCTTTAAGCGTTTTATGTAAGGTGGCGTTATGGATCAGAAAGTTTTTGATGTACAAGGAATGACATGCGCAAGTTGTTCTGCGCACGTGGAAAAGGCAGCAAACTCTGTCTCTGGTGTCTCTGAGGCACGCGTTAATCTGCTTAAAAATTCTATGGAAGTTGATTATGACGGTAATCCAGATACCCTCAAGCAGATTTCTGACGCAGTAAGCAAAGCAGGCTATGAGGCAACACCTCGTAGTGACAAAAAAGATTCTGCTGCAGCTACTAAGACAGATGCTACCGATGCTTCAGAAAAGGTGGTAAAACAGAAGAGAGTCGAGCTTATTTCCTCAATGGCGTTTGCCATTCCACTGCTCTATCTTGCCATGGGTGAGATGATAGGCGCACCTGTTCCATCTGCTGTTTCTGGAATGAATGGCATGATGAACTTGGCTCTTACTGAGCTTTTGCTTTGCATTCCTATTCTCTTTATTTGTCGTCACTATTTCATTGGCGGATTCCGCGCGTTTTTGCATGGCTCGCCTAATATGGATTCGCTCATTGCGCTGGGTTCAGCAGCGTCGTTTGCTTACAGTGTTGTTAGCCTGTACCAGATGGCAAATGCTTTTATTGCAGGAGATATTGCTGCAGCTCACCAAGCAATGCACGGCATGTACTTTGAGACCGCAGGTGTGATTCTTGCTCTGATTTCCCTGGGCAAGTTCTTTGAGGCGCGCGCAAAGGGTCATACCACAGGCGCAATTAGCGCACTTATGAACCTTGCTCCAAAGACGGCTATTCTCGTCAAAGACGGTGTTGAACAGGAAGTTCCTGCAGAGACCGTTGTGGTGGGAGACGTGCTTGTGGTAAGGGCAGGTCAGTCGATTCCTGTTGATGGCCAGCTCATCGAAGGAGAAGGATCTGTCGATGAGTCCGCGATTACCGGAGAGCCCGTTCCTGTAAGTAAGACCGTTGGCGATTCCGTGACAGGCGCAACGGTATCTACCGGCGGCTGGTTTAAGATGCGTGCCACCGCTGTTGGCGATGATACAACGCTTGCAGGCATCATTCGCCTGGTTGATGAGGCAACAAGCTCCAAAGCACCTATTGAGCGTCTTGCTGACAGCATTGCTGGTATCTTTGTACCTGTTGTCATTGGAATTGCGCTGGTAACGTTTGCAGCATGGTTTGTTTTTGTAGCTCCTGGTGACTTTGCGGTTGCTCTCTCGCACGCTGTTGCTGTTCTGGTTATTTCCTGCCCTTGCGCACTTGGTCTGGCAACGCCTACCGCCATTATGGTGGGCACCGGCCTGGGCGCTTCAAATGGCATTTTGGTCAAGTCCGCCGAGGCGCTTGAGGGTGCGGTTAGAGCAACCGTGGTTGTTCTTGATAAGACGGGAACGCTCACTGAGGGCAAGCCAAGCGTAACTGATGTTCTTTGTGCAGATAGTACCTCCGAGGATCAGCTGCTTGAGTACGCATATGCGCTTGAGCAAAAGAGCGAGCATCCACTTGCGCAGGCTATTGTTACGTATGCTCAAGAGAAGCTTGGAGAGTCTGCAGGTAGCTTTGTTGACATACAGGAGTTCTCACAGGTTGCTGGTGGTGGCCTTACGGCAAAGGTTGGCGAGAAACGCCTTGTAGCAGGAAACGCTCGTCTTATGGAGCAGGAGGGCATCAGCACACAAGAGCTGACTTCTCAGGCTCAGCAGCTAGCTGAACAGGCAAAAACACCGCTGTACTTTGCACTTGAGGGTAAGCTTCTTGGTGTCATTGCTGTAGCCGATAAGGTTAAGCAAACCAGTGCGTCTACCATTGCTCGTCTTCGTGCTATGGGTGTTAAGTCTGTCATGCTTACCGGAGATCAGGCAACAACGGCAAACGTCATTGGTAAGGAGCTTGGCGTTGACCAGGTTATTTCTGACGTCTTGCCAAGCCAAAAAGAGTCCTACATTAGGCAGTTCCAGGACTCTGGAGAAAATGTTGTCATGGTTGGCGATGGCATCAACGATGCTCCAGCACTCGCTCGAGCAAACGTGGGAATTGCAATTGGTGCAGGTACCGATGTTGCCATTGAGTCTGCCGACATTGTCTTGATGAAGTCTGATCCAGCTGATGTTGCAACTTCAATTGAGCTTTCTCGTGCCACTATGACCAACATCAAAGAGAACCTGTTCTGGGCTCTGTTCTATAACACCATTTGTATCCCTGTTGCTATGGGCCTGTTGTATCCATTTGGCATTTCGCTGAACCCTATGATCGGTGCAGCTGCCATGGGCTTCTCGTCAGTCTTTGTTGTATGCAATGCACTGCGCCTGCGTACCTGGAAGCCAAAGAATACCAGCTCAGCAACTCGCCAAGACGCTCATGACACAAAACCAGTCATTGACGTTCAAACTAAGTCCACAAACGACGCATCCGCGTCACAGAAGGAGGAATCTTATATGGAGAAGAAACTAAACGTAGAGGGCATGTCTTGCCAGCACTGTGTTGCACACGTTACACAGGCTCTTGAGGCTGTCAAGGGTGTCTCTAAGGCAACCGTTTCACTTGACGAGAAGAGCGCTGTAGTTGAGCTATCTTCTGATGTCGCTGATAGCGCATTGGTTGATGCTGTTGTTCAGGCAGGATATGAGGCTACTATTGCCTAAGGTGGGCAAGTAGACGGTCCTTCTCGCTAGAATCACTAAATACCGCACGTGCAGCATTTTCAGCAAGCTCACGCGCGGTATTTTTGTCTAGACCGCAGCGCTGCTGCAAAAGCTCAAACTCGCGCGAGAGGGTAGTGTTGGAGACAGTCATGTTATCCGTGTTGATAGTGACCGTCAGGCCAGCATCAAGCAGTTGCTCAAGAGGGAAGCACTCTATTGACTCAAAGATGCGCGTCTGAAGGTTGCTGGTAGGGCAAATCTCAAGCGCAACATTTGCAGCTTTAAGGTCCTGGATAACACCCGCGTCCTCCAAGGAGCGAACACCGTGGCCAATACGTTGCGCACCAAGTCGAAGTGCGGCCTTGATGCTTTCTGGGCCAGCAGCTTCTCCCGCGTGAATAGTAAAAGGAACGTCTTTTCGTTGTGCTTCAGCAAAAAGAGACGAGAAATTCTCTGTGGCAAAGAGAGCTTCTGCTCCTGCTAAGTCTGCTGCTACGACGCCATTTCCAAGGTATGCTGCCGCTAGATCAATCGACTCTTCATTTTTGTGCTTAAGCTCTTCACCTGTGCCACGCATAGCGCAAATAATGTATGCCGTGTGGAGCGCTGACTGTGGATGCTCTGCATAGAAGTCAGCTCTACCAGCAAGCGCAGCCTCAAGAACTTCTTGCTGAGAAAGACCTCCTGCAGTAAGACTTCCTGGTGCAAAGCGGGGTTCAGCGTAGAGAATGCCCTCTGCGTCAAGTTGCTCGTGAAATGCCTTTGCAACCGTACGAATGCCTTGTGCTGACTGCATAAGCTTGAGCGGCAGCTCAAATGTAGCAAGATACTGGTTAAGATCCTGGCAATGAGCTGGGACTTGCATCTTTTCTTTGAGTTCAGCCAAAGAGAAATCAAGTCCCGCATCTGCTGCAAGTTGAGCTGCGGCATGAAGTGGGATTGATCCATCAAGATGAACATGCAAATCGATAAGAGCACAGGAGCTCATGGCGCCTCCTACAAGAAACGTATGCTATGGCGCAAAGAGCGCAAACTAGATAGCTACATCATACGGTAGGGAAGTGGCGTTTTCCAAATCGTTTGCAAGTTTTTCAAACTGGTATCCATTGACGCGCTCAAGCAGACGTATTTCATCAGGCAAAACGTCATAGTAAATCTGAGAGCAAATAGCGCAGGCAATAGATCCAATGGTATCTGTATCTCCACCCATCTCTGCAGCTATTCTCGCTGCTTTAGAGACTTTTCCTTGTGAGAGCTTTACCACTGCAAGAACTGCAGGGATGGTCTCTATGGTTTCGTAACCACAGCCACAGTAGTCGTAGATGTCTCTTGATGCTGCTAGGGGATCCTCAAGGTTTTTGGCACCCTCGCAGAATTCCAATGCCATGATGCACTTTTGATACATGCTAGGCATAGGCATTTGTGTACCAATTTTTGTGTAGAGAGCTCGGTGTCCATAACTTAAAGCAGTTTCAAGAGCATCCTCAACCGTAAACGAGTTTTCAGAAAGACCTCTGCTTATGGCGGCCACAATCATTGCTGCACCCATAATGGCTACGTTGGTTCCGTGCGTGGGAAGCGCAAGCTCAGTAACACTGTTAATGAGCGCATGCTTGTCTTTCCAGCTCACAATTGAAGCCAGCGGCGCACATTTCATGGCGCATCCGTTAGTGGTTCCAAGGCGACTGCATGTTTTAAGCGAGTGGCCAGAAAGTCGATTAGCTAACGCAGCTCTTGTGGAAGGGCCAACTACCTGAGCAGCGTTTGGCTCTGTTGCCACATAATTTTCTAGCGCATCAAAGTAGCGGGATTGGTTAAAAACTCCCTGGTTATCAATGATATTTTTAGTCAAAATGATTGCGTTTGCGGTATCATCTGTAGTTTGACCTGCGGTAAAAGGTCTTCCAAAAAAGTCATTTTTAGGTGGACTTGAAAGACTTTGAACTCCATCAGGAAATGCAAAATCAATTTGGTGTGGTGACATCATCTCTGTTGGCATGCCATAGGCGTCGCCATAGGCAAGGGCCGTAAGCATCCTGTAGAGTTTAATTTTTCTTGCCGTGTTCATGTTACTCACGCTTCTTCATGCCAGAAGAATGTGATGTTTTGGCTCTGCAGAGACTTTTGTTACCTGCAGAGATAAGCTTCTCATAGCAGCATGCCATGATTGCTCCCCTCAATTAGATATTCTCTGTCTTTACAGATTTTTCTTTACTGTGCCGTAAGGAATGCCTCACTCCTTAGATCCTTACTTTCCCAGCTTGTAGTCGCAATACAAGCTAGATGGCTCAGACAGAAAATATCTCCCCCAAGTATGTTTAAAGATATCAAATATTTAAGTATTGCTACAGGGGGTAAGCCTCATTATTCGGTAGGCGGTAGCTGAAGAGAGCTTAGAGGTTTTGTGCTCACAATAGTGACTACATGCTGTTTTATATTCTCTCTAACGCACTGTGCCATTGCTGGGT
>JABZHC010000048.1 GCA_015259035.1 Atopobium sp. | reverse complement strand
ATACCAATCTCCTTTTGCGCTCAAGTACCGAGATAAACGTAATGATGCCAATCATAATGCTGGAAACAACAAGCGAAATAGATACAAACGCAATCAGCATCGCCGAGATCATATCAACAATCAGCGTGACAGCACTCATCAACGCACCAACAATGTCGGTATACGTAACTACCTTAGACTCTTCACCTGCAGCCTTTGCATCAGCGTTGTACGTATTAAGAATTTCAACAATCTTCTCTTTGCTTGCAAAGTCTTTAGGATAAATATTGATTGACGTGGGCTTATTAAGATCCGCATATCCCATCTTAGTAAGATTTGATTCATACGTTGCTGGCGTTGCCCTTAGCATTGACGCGGCAATAGCTGCGAGCTGCGATGGGTCAGCATTGAGCTTAAAGGCACTTGCGAGCGTTGCTTGATCTATCTGCATAGCATTAGACATATTTGCCGCAATGCCCTGCATAGCTGTATTGAGAGCGCCTGCAATCTGATTTTGCATCCTGAAAGCCACCTGCGTCATCACGCTGGTTAGCGCAGACTGCACGTAAGCACTCATAGCACGCGTAATAGCTGCAGAAAGTGCACTTGCAATCTGTGATTGATAAGCACTCATAAGCCTCTGAGAAACCTCAGCCTGGACGCTTGGAAGGTCTGGATTGGTTCCCAGCTTATTTGCCAGAGCACTAACCAGCTGTTGCTGCAGGTCATCGGTATCAACCGCAGAAGAAACCGTAGTCACAATCTGCGTACGCACCTGATCTGTTGCTAGGTAGTCTGCCATGGTCTTGCCGGGATTAGCAGCACTCCAAGAGTTCCATCCCAGAGCAATGTTGCCCATGAGCGAAGAAATAGCAGCTTGTCCTCCTGGTTTGAAATTAACGGTAATGCCAGAAAGAATCTGCTGAATGTCTGCTGCAGAAAGCTCTGGGAAAGCCGCCGCCAGCGCAGCTGGATCAAGCGAAGACGTAACAGAAGACAGTACATTGCTGTCAGACAGATTCAGCTGTGACGGATCAAAAGCTGGTAGCTGCACGTCAGAAAGGTCAAGCGAGGACATATCCAGCCCAGACAGATTAATTGACGAGAAGTTCAGTGCCTGCGGATTAAAGTTAAATGCTGAGGACAGCACATTAGAATCAACGGAAATGAGAGAGCCGATAGAAAGTCCCTCAGAAGTCTGACCGTTCTTCTCGTCCTCAAAGGTTTTACCAGTGAAAACGTCAACGTCCGGGCGATTCATCTGATCCTGAACAATAGGAGATGCCTCTGCATCAGAAATCATTTTCTGAGTCAGTTGTGGCGTGTAGTAAATGCCCTCAGAAAGCGCTCCTGTGGTAGTTGGGTCTTTTGCCTGAACAACACCAACAATATGCAGGTCAGGTGCGTTAGCAATGAGGTCATTCATGTATGACTGATCATCGGATTTGTCTGTCCAGACACCAAGATTTCCGTCCCATACATAGCGCTGATAAGGCATAACCAGCTTAAAGGTTGGAGACATCAGCTGCTCATAGGTGTATGTATTATGAGACTCTTCGATAGTGCCAGATTCTCCACTTGCAATTTTATCAACGGTAGAGCGCAGGCCAGCGTAATCACGCAGGCCAAGCGTGTACTCCAAAAAGTCATCCATGGTGCCGTTTGGACGCAGCACCAGAACAGCCTCATTCCAAGCAGTGGGCCATCTACCAGCACGAACCGTATAACGGTCCTCGTAAATGGAAGGATTTCCCGGAAGCTCATTAAACAGCGTGGTGCTTGCAAATGAAGCAAGTGGACTATATGACGGAATCTTAGGCGACACCTTAGAAAAGGTAACGTCTGGCTGCACCTGAACAGGGTCAGAAGAGCCAGAGTCCGCGCCTGCTGGTAGGTAGATAAAAGGGCTTACAGAATAGCCATAGGTAATAGCACTGGCATACGTATTAATGCCGCCACCATTATTGTCGAGAAAAGCCTTCAAGCTGGTCAGATCATTGGACCCGATACTTTCTGCCTGCATCCCTAACCTATTATTGGTAGGAATGGCACCTTCAGCGGGCTGATTTTCTAGCTTTGCAGCTTCTGCGTTTTTCTGATTCTGCGTCATCTCACTTTGTGCATCTTGCGTTTGAGAATCAGCCGAGTCAGAGCTGCTTCCACTTCCAGAAATAAAGGAAGAAATATTAACGGACTGTTCAGAGATGGTGAGTGGATACATTGAAAGCGTATCCTCCTCAACCTTTTTGATGTAACCGTTTGCACCATTTGCCAGCGCCAGAATTGCTGCAATACCAATAATGCCAATTGAGCCCGCAAATGCGGTCATGAGCGTGCGACCCTTTTTGGTCATGAGGTTATTAAACGAGAGGCCCAGTGCAGTCAAAAGCGACATAGAGGTCTTGCGGGAAGGCTTAGCTTCTCGGCGAGCAACGCTTGCAACATCAAATGAATCTGAATCCGCAGTTACCCGACCATCTGCTAGCTCGACAATACGCGTTGCATACTGGTGAGCAAGCTCAGGGTTGTGAGTAACCATAATAACCAGACGGTCCTGTGCCACCTCTTTGAGCAGGTCCATAACCTGTACGGATGTTGAAGAGTCAAGTGCACCCGTTGGCTCATCTGCCAGCAAAATCTCTGGATCATTTACCAGGGCGCGGGCAATAGCCACGCGCTGCATCTGTCCACCAGAAAGCTGATTTGGACGCTTATTTGCGTGTGCTTTAAGGCCAACCTTATCAAGGGCTTCAAGCGCACGTTCATGACGTTCTGACTTAGAAACGCCAGAAAGTGTCAATGCAAGCTCAACGTTACTTACCACGCTTTGATGAGGAATAAGGTTATAGGCCTGGAATACAAAACCAATGCGGTTGTTTCTATAGGTATCCCAGTCTCGCTCTTTGAACTTCTTGGTAGAAATACCATCTACCAGCAAATCTCCTGAGTCAAAGCGATCAAGACCACCAATAACATTGAGCATAGTAGTCTTACCCGAGCCCGAAGGACCAAGGATTGCTACAAACTCGTTATCCCTAAACGCAACGGAAATATGGTCCATTGCAGTTTGTTCAAATCCACCAGTGTTGTAACGCTTTGAAATACCTTTAAGCTCAAGCACGCGTTGCTTCTTTCTTGTTGGACTGTATGGAGCGCGGGACTTTCCTGTTAGTTGGCTGCGTCTTCGTTAGCTGTATCTGTATCAGCTACACCGTTCTTCTCGCCAGCGGCTGTCTGAGCTTCCGTATCTTCTGCAAATGGATCAGCAGTGACGTCTTCAATAACCTTCTGCTGAGCCCAGCTTAAGCCATAGAACAGGCCAAAGAGCGTCCAGAACCATGGAGCATAGAGCATGACAACCATCAAGAGGGCAAAAAGTCCTCGGAGAAGAGTCCAAGGGAGCACTACAATCAGGAAGAAAAAGAATGGCAGCACAAAGAGGACTGCTGCAAGAGCGCGCAGTACAACTGCCACTGTCTTAGTCAACGAGAAACCCGTATTGCGTGCAATAAGCAGACCTACCAGGCCAGCAATGCCAAAATACAGCATGATTGGCGCAACAAAATAGGAATAGAACAGCGGTGTAGAAGGGTCTTGAGGCAGCGTTTGCCTAAGAACCATCAAAACAATTCCCAAAACCGTTAAAACGCCAAGAAATGATGCGTTTCCAATAAAAGTCTTTTTCGTCATAGTTAACTCCTTTGATAAGGGGTATTAAGTATAGTGTAACTAGTACCTTGTTCCCGACCTTGGCTGTTTCATACGCGAGATGTCGCTAAAACCGCTGCTCTCCATATGTTTCAGGGTCATACGTTTGAATTAAAGGAGTTTTCATGACTGATGCAGAACTCAAAGCAAGCGCTGAGGCGTTTGTTAACGAGCACTGGGAAGAGATTATTGAGGATATCCGCTACCTTGTGCAGGTAGAGTCCGTTGAGGATCTGTCTCTTGCGGAGCCAGGTAAACCTTGGGGCCCAAAGTCTTACGAGGCACTTCGCCGCGGTCTTGAGATTGCAGAGCGCCTAGGCCTTGAAATCACAGACGTAGACGGCTACCTGGGCTTTGGTGACCTTCCTGGTGAGTCCGAAAAGTACCTTGCTACCATCGCTCACTCCGACATTGTTCCTCTTGGTAAGGGATGGACGGTAGACCCGCTTGACGTTACCCGCCGTGAGGGCTTTATTCTGGGGCGCGGCGTTCTGGACGACAAGGGTCCTCTGGCACTCTCACTCTGGGCAGCTCACTTCTTTGTTGAACAGGTCAAAAAGACTGGCAAGAAGCTTCCTTACACCCTGCGTGCTATCGTTGGTAACAACGAGGAGACTGGCATGGGTGACGTCCCTTACTACCTCTCCAAGTATCCAGAGCCAGCATTCTGCTTCACGCCAGACGCTGAGTTCCCACTTATCTGCGGCGAGAAGGGCGTGTACCACGCACAGTTCACGTCTCCAAAGATTGCTGGTGCAAACGGCGAGAAGATTGTTGAGCTTGACGGTGGCACCGTACCTAACGCAATTCCAGGACTTGCAAGCGCACTTGTTCGCGCTGACGCTTCTACCTTGGCTGATACTGATTCCATCAAGGTTGAGGACGCAGGTGTTGAAGATGATGGCACCAAGCTTGCCCGCATTAACGCAACAGGTAAGGGTGGACACGCTTCCATGCCTGAAGGAACTGTCAACGCAATTGGCCTGCTTGTAACCTACCTGCTTGATAACAACCTCTGTGGAGAGGCAGAGCGTGACTTCTTGACCTTCTCGCAGCAGCTTTGCTCAACTACTGACGGTACTGGTACGGGCATCCAGAGCGCTGACGACAAGTTTGGTCCTCTGACCTGCATCTCTGGTACCATCCGTACCAAGGGTGATGTGTACGTACAGACTATTGACTCCCGCTATCCAACCTCTACCACCGGCGAGGCAATTACTGCTCGTATGACTGAGTTGGGCGCCGAGCATGGTTGCACCTTTGAGGTTCTTTCCGATGCAGTTCCTTTCTACATTGACCCAAGCTCTCCTGAGATTACTACCCTTCTTGATACGTTCCATGAGTACACAGGAAGCAAAGAGCAGGCGTTTGTTATCGGTGGCGGCACCTATGCACGTCACTTTAAGCGTGCCGTTGCCTTTGGTCCTTATGACAGCAAAGCTGCAAAAGATCTGCCTGAGTGGGTTGGTATGGAGCACGGTCCTGACGAGGGAATCTCTGAGGAATGGCTCAAGCGTGCTCTTAAGATCTACATTGTCAGCATTGCTCGCCTGATGCAGCTTGACCTGTAAAACTACAAGCACAGAAATGTAAGAATAAAGCCTCTGTATTCCATTTGATTTGACTGCCTCCCATTTCTTGGACATAAGAAATGGGAGGCAGTTCATATGCGGGGGATTTGATTCTGCAGCGTGTTAGCGTCGGCTTTTAGGCCTGGCGCACAAAATAGCGCAGCTTTGGTAGGTTCTGCTGAAGAATCGACATGTTCTTAATCAAGATAGCCAGGCAGCTAGGCGGTCGCACTACCTGATATGCATCTCTATGCATAAACTTCATCTAATATGCT
>JABZHC010000047.1 GCA_015259035.1 Atopobium sp. | reverse complement strand
ACCAATATATGTAACGTTTTGAAGCAAATTCTGGTCAGAAATGTCTGACAAACTGGTATTTCCAAACAGAACATCTCCAGAATACGAGCGGAGTTTTCCGGTCAGAAGTGCTGCAATTGTCGATTTTCCGCAGCCTGACTCTCCTACCAGGGCATTCAAAGAGTTAGCACGCATTCCAAAAGAAACATTCACCAAGACGGGTTTCTCGCCGTCGTAGGAGAAAGAAACGTTGCGCAAAGCGACATCACTGGAAGCTGGAACGGTCTTGGTTCCCTGCTCTCGAACAGGCATATCAAGCAGGTCAAAGATCTTATCCGATGCCGCCATACCGTTCATGGCAATGTGGAAATAACTGCCCAAAAGACGCATAGGCAGGAAGAACTCAGCCGAAATCAAAATGACAAAGACGCCTTCCCACATAAAGAGGAACCGGTCATTTACCTGCTGAATTGCAAGAATTGTACCAAGCGCGCTTCCACCAAATGCAACCACGTCCATCACGGTGATGGAGTTGAGCTGCATGGTTAGAACCTTCATGGTAATACGCCTGAAGTGCTCGGCTTCCTCGTTCATCTGCTTGTGTTTAAAATCGTCAGCCTTGTAAATCTTTGCTGTGGTCAGACCCTGCAGGTTCTCCAAAAACGTATCGCCAAGCTGCGTATACTGGCCCCAATACTTGGACAAAAGCTTCTTTGCAAACTTCTGGATAAGAACGATGGTCATTGGAATGAGCGGCACAAATACCAGCAAAACAATGCCAACTACCGGACTAATAAAGAGCAAAACAAGAAAAAGTGTGAGCGGAGCCAAAGCTGCATAGAAGAACTGTGGTAGATACTGCGCAAAATACGTTTCTAGCTGGTCAACGCCTTCAACTGCCAGCTGAACAATCTCACTGGTCGCATATGAATTTTTATACGAGGGACCAAACTCTAAAAGCTTCTGATAGATTTTCTCGCGAAGGGTCTTTTTAACCCTTTTTGCTGCGTAAAAGCTTGTCTTGTGCTGAGCAAGTTTGCAGAAATACCTAATCACAACAGCAATAAGGCAGAGTGCAATAAACACCAACTGCTCTTCGAGGACAAAATAATCCATGAATAGGGCTTGTATCATTCTTGCCAGAGAATACATAAATACGATATTGGCGAGAAGTGCAATCCACTGGTAAAGCACGGTCAAACCAATATATTTTTTACTCTCCTCAATAAGGGCAATGAGGCGTTTGTTAATCATCATATACAGACTTCTTTCGCTTTTCTTACAAGCAGAATCTTTAATCCACTAACTGTTTTAATTGCTTTACATGTAGTTTTGTCGTTTCATATACGAGTTTGTCTTATGCAACATTTAAAAACAACACACAAAATAGCGAGAACAACTGCTATTTTTGAACACGTTCCCAGTCCTCTTTTGTGAGTACTGAGATACCAAACTGCTCTTCTTTGCCTGTATATTTATTCAAGTCTGTAAAGATTTCTGCTTCTGTGAAGCCACACTTTTGAGCCACTGAAGCAGACCTCTTATTACGCTCAAGATATCTAATAATCACCTGGTCAACGCCATGCTCTTCAAATGCATAGGTAGTAAGAGCTTGAGTGCCTTCAGGCGCCAACCCTTGTCCCCAATAAGGACGACCAATCCAATAGCCAATTTCTGCCTGATGCAACTGCTTTGAGGAATCTTTTGGATCAGGAATTTCTTTAAAATCCAATGACATCGAGCCAATTACATGACCAGTCTTTATATCCTTTACGGCATAACAGAACTTCTCGGACAATACATTTGCAAGAACCTGCTTGGAATCTTCCAGAGTCTTGTGCGGTTCCCAGCCACAAAGTGGTCCGATCTCTAGATCTTTTGCTAGTTCATAAAGCTCATCCGCGTCAGATGCATGCCATGGAATAAGAAACAATCTCTTAGTGGTAATCATCCAAACTCCTTTTGAAACTCTTTGTCTCTGTCTCTTACTGTTTTGTCTTTCAGCTATTTTTACTGTCCAATCTGTTGGACACTCATTCTTTAACAAATCCATATTCTATTCTCAACATCTTCTAAGGAGGCTCTTATGTACAGTCCTACAAAGCTTGTTGATTCCTTCGTTGTTTCCGGTCTTCCCTACTACGACGCTCCTCTTGTCTTTGACCAGCTCAAACTTGGCTCAGATCTAACCATTGTTCCTGAACGTGATAACCCCTACGACCCAGAGGCTCTTGCTCTGTACTCTAATGACCACAAGCTGGGCTTTGTTCCTAGAGAAAGCAATTCTCTCTGGAGTACTTTGCTCTTCTACGGACATCAAAACATTGTTACTTGCAAGATCACGCAGCTCAGCGATCACCATGGTCATCTTCTTGTTAAAGCAGGTCTTTACGTCATTGATGCTCGTTAATTGGGCGAGAAAGACTACTTGTTTTGACCTGGTTTAGCTAGTCACTTTCTGTGTTTGGTAGCTCTGAAGAATTTCGCTCAAGTACTCTTGGTATTTCTGCCTGGTCTTCTTTGGAGCTACCAGTTCTATATCTGTTCCAAAGGTTGCAAGCCAACCATAAAACGTTGGAGCTTCCATTACAGAAACATGCACGTCAGCTGTAGTTCCATCAGAACTTGGATTGTTCAAAATAATGTTTTTTCCAAAACGGTCATACACCGAGCACATTACGCACTCATTGACACGGAGCGTGACCTCTACAACCTCGCCCGAGTACATGCCAAAGACGCGCTCTTGATACTTGTCTATATCAAACTGCTTAATCTGCTCGTTAACCGTGGCGTCAGCATCAGAGACCTCAAGTCTAAACATGCGATCCACGCGATAATTGACAAAGTTTTGATGCTTATCGTTCCACACAATAAGATAGTAGAAATCATCAATATAGGTGAGCTGAACAGGCGTTTCTTCTCTTACGGGAAGCTCTTCAATAACCTTATCTTTAAAGCCTTTCTTACGGTACTTAAACGAGACCTTTTTCTTCTGCAAAAGAGCCGTTTGAATAGCATTAAGCGCATAAAACACAGACTCATTTTGCGACTTAATACGCCCCTCAACATGGATGCGCTTCTTCAACGTATCAGAGGTAGACTTTCCGCCCAACTCGCCAATAAGGCTCACCAGGTTATTTGCTTTGCGCTCCGTCAAAAACTTTGATGACTGCACAGCGTCTGCCATCAGCATGAGCTCTTCAGCCTGAAACTTCCTGGTTGCCAGACCATACTCAACAGGATGGCGCTGGTAAGACTGAATGTCGTAACCAAAATTCTGCAGCGATTTGATGTCATCGTAGAGTGTTTTACGTTCCACGCTTAGCCCGCGCTCTGCTAGCTTTTCAATAAGCTGAGGCGTGCTCAGACCATGGTCATCGTCAGTTTCTTCCTCAAAAATTTTTACGAGGTGCAAGCAGCGGGTCTTCTCGCTTGGCATACTGCCTCCGAAGTCTAGCTCCAATAAAAAAACTCCTGTCCATTTTAGTGGACAGGAGTCGAGAAGAACGTATGGTCAGAAACTCTTCGGTAAACGGTACGTTATCTGCAAATTAGCCGTAAAACAGCTGACATTTAGCCCCAAACCTCTTCAGCAATTTCTTTTACAAGCGCAATCTTTGCCCACTGCTCATCTTCGGTGAGCTTGTTACCAATCTCGCAGCTTGCAAAGCCACACTGGGGAGAAAGGCAGAGATTCTCCAGAGGCACGTACTGAGCTGCCTCATGAATGCGCTCGATAACCTTGGCTTTCTCTTCCAGCTGGGCGTGCTTGGTGGTGATCAGACCAAGCACAACCTTTTTACCAGCTGGAACAGAAGCCAGGGGCCCAAAGCCACCGGAGCGATGATCATCAAATTCTAAGAAGAAAGCGTTTACGTGCTCTTGAGCAAGAAGAGCATCGGCCACATCGTCATAGCCACCCTCGCAAGCCCAGGTACTATGGAAGTTGCCACGACAAACGTGCGTGTTAAAAGTCAGATCAGCTGGAGCCGCATCAAGAACGCGGTTGTTGATCTCAAGCAGCAGCGCCTTGATCTTCTTAAGACCTTTCTGGTCAGCGCCAAAGAAAAGCTCTGCACGAGGGTCAACTAGCACGCCCCATGAGCAGTCATCAAGCTGAAGATTACGACAGCCTGCAGCATATACCTGCTTAATAAACGCACCGTAGCCAGCAACAATGTCTTCAAGAAGGTCCTGGTCGTTGGCATAGTACTTGTTAGTCTGCTCGCGGTTCATGGGCATAATGAACTGCTCAATAAACTGTGCAGGTGCAGGAATAGTAAGCTTGGCAACGGTTGTCTCGTCCTCAAACTGCTGAACAAAGCGGAAGTGCTCTACAAAGGGATGCTCTTTGGTGAGCTCCACTTTTCCTACGAGGAAGGTGTCATCAATCTTTGCAGTCTCATCGTGGAAAGGCAGTCCGGTATTAGTTGGCGCATGGCC
This sequence comes from Atopobium sp., assembly GCA_015259035.1. GTDB lineage: Bacteria > Actinomycetota > Coriobacteriia > Coriobacteriales > Atopobiaceae > Lancefieldella. Next base: position 1,153 of record JABZHC010000047.1, on the reverse strand, counting down.
AATACCTTCAAACGCCCACATAAAATCGAGGTGCCAGGTTGCACGTCTAAACTCACCGTCAGTAATGACTTTAAGGCCTGCCTGCTTCTCCTTTTGGATAAGCTCTGTAATAGCTTTGTCCTCTACTTGCTTGAGCTCATGTGCATCAATCTGATCTTTTTCAAACTGAATACGAGCCTGCTTGAGATTCTCTGGACGAAGAAAGCTGCCAACAACATCAAAACGATGTGGAGTAGTTTTATCATTTTTGATTGCCATAATGACCCCTTAGAACTGCTTACGAGAAACCAGTATGACAATCAGCACTTCACTTGTGAAATACAAATACTTAACTAATTCATATAGCTAAAAACTATATCTTAAAGTTTACCGTTCCACTCATCTAAGAACTGGTCAACATACTCACACATGTACTTCTCGCGAGCTTTTCCAAGTTCTTTGCCGCTGCGCGTATTCATCATGTCTGCCAGCAAGAAGAGTTTCTCGTAAAAATGGTTGAGCGACGTTGATTTGTGTGAGTGATACTCCTCGCCGCCCATGTTAAGGGTTGGTGGTTCATCTGGGTCATACATACCGCGACCATGACTTCCGCCATAAGCAAAGGTGCGTGCGATGCCAACAGCACCAAGCGCGTCCAGGCGATCTGCGTCTTGAACGCACATACCTTCAAGCGTTGAAGGAACTACCGAGTCTGTTCCCGAGAAAGAAACCTCATCGATTGCGGTACAAATTGCCTGGATAGTGGCCTCGTCGACAACATGCTGACGCAGGAAAGCAACGGCCCTGTCCTTGTGTTCATGCGTCTCTGGAGAAAGCTTAATGTCATCAACATCATGCAAAAGCGCAGCAAGGGCAACAACCTCTTGATTTGCTCCCTCTTCTTGCGCAATTCTTACAGCCATTTTGTACACACGCAACGTGTGGAAGTAATCGTGACCACTAAAATCTGTGGAGAAGACCCGCTTCACAAAGTCCAAAGCGTCATCGATAATTTTTAAGTTCATAACTCCCCGCTCAACACATTCAAACGTATCTCTCACGCATTATTTGCGCAGATTGTGCATCCTCTTAACTGTCTTTTTCTTAGTGTACACAGACTCTCTTGCTTGAGAATTTTGAAGCTCAAATTTCATGAAATTGTTAACAATCTGAT
>JABZHC010000046.1 GCA_015259035.1 Atopobium sp. | reverse complement strand
GAGCAGGACGAAGTTGACGCTGCCGACGTTGTTCTTCTCGCCATTGCAATTGGCATTGAAGGCGACGAGCGTTTTGACGAGAAACGCGATGAGGGTCGCGTTCTAACGTTGGATCCTTCGCTGGCTATTGCAGATCCAGCAAAGGTTATTGATCAGGTAGTTGCGCTGGCTGAGTAGCAAGCGTGTAAGTGATAACGCAAGGAAGAAGAGAGGAGAAACCCATGGCAGAGGAAAAGAGTCCCTCAGTTTTGGGCAAGGTCGGAAAAGACCTTCTAAAGGCGTTTAACACTGGTGTTTCGTACTTTATTCCTATTGTCGTAGTTGGCGGAGTCTTCTTGGCTTTCTCGCTAGCTACAGGAACCGCAGGAAAAGACGGTATTGAAGTCACCAATCCTTTGATGCAGAGCCTTAACCTTATTGGTATGGCCGGCATCAAGATGATGATTCCTGTCCTTGCTGCTTACATTGCCTATTCTTTGGGCGGAAAGCCTGCTCTGGCACCTGGCTTTGTCCTTGGTTACCTGGCAAGCAATCCTGTTCCTGTAGGCGAGGTTCAGGTTTCTACTGGTTTCTTGGGCGCAATGGTCCTTGGCGTTGCTGCTGGCTACCTTGTCCAGTGGATGAAGAGCTGGAAGGTCAATAACACCATTCGTACCATCATGCCAATTCTGATCATCCCAAGCTTGTCTTCGCTTGCTCTTGGCATGCTTTACATCTATGTTCTGGCAGCTCCACTTGGCGCCTTCATGGACTGGCTGACAAACCTGCTTTCAAGCCTTCAGGGTGGCTCTGCAGTTGTACTCGGCATTGTAATTGGCCTTATGACCGCATTTGATATGGGCGGCCCAGTTAACAAGACTGCTTCTACCTTTACCATGGCTCTTATGACCGCAGGTGTCTATGGTCCTAACGGTGCATTCCGTGTTGCAGTTGCTATTCCTCCACTGGTCTGCGGTGTTGCATCTCTTATTGCTCGCAGCAAGTTTGACGACACTGATAGGCAGATGGGTATCTCTGCAGTCTTCATGGGACTCATTGGTATTACCGAAGGCGCAATTCCATTTGCTGTTAAGGATCTTGCACACACCCTGCCTGCAATCATGATTGGTTCTGCAGTTGGTGCTGGCCTTGCTGCTTGGCATGGTATTGAGTGCTTTGTTCCTCACGGTGGCATGATTGTTGCTGCAGCTACAAATAACATTGCCCTCTACACCCTTGATATGGCAATTGGTGTTGCAGTAGGTGTTGCAATTCTTGTTCTTACCAAGCCAAAGCTTGAGGACAACAAGTAACACACAGCGAGAAACGCATGTACCTTTTGGTCTTAGACCATAAAAATTTAAGTTAAAAGGAGAGGGGCGTAGGGATTTAACCCCCACGCCCTTCTCATTACCAAGAAACACTCTTGGGAAGGGGTAAATATGGAAAAGCTACCAATCAAAAAAGCTGTTGAAGGGTTGCTTAAGCTTCAGGACACAGGAAAGTCCGCCACGCTTTTAGGAATTGGACCAATGTCGCCCAACCTGCTCCAGGCAGCTTTTGAACTTGGTAGAGACTGCGATTTTCCTCTGATGTTTATTGCATCGCGAAACCAGGTAGATCTTGATGAACTTGGTGGAGGATACGTAAATTCTTGGGATCAGAAGCGTTTCTCGGAAGATATCGCTGAAGCAGCTCAGAAGGTTGGTTTTGACGGCCTGTATTATCTCTGCCGTGACCACGGCGGTCCTTGGCAGCGCGATGAGGAGCGCAATGCTCACCTTCCAGAAGATGAGGCTATGGAGCTTGCCAAGAAGTCTTATCTTGCTGATATGCTTAACGGCTTTGACCTGCTGATGATTGACCCAACTAAGGATCCTTTTGAGATTGGCAAGGTTATTCCGCTTGATGTGGTTCTTCGCCGTACAGTTGATTTGATTGAGTGGTGCGAGAAAGAACGTGTTTCTCGCGGTCTTCCTGAGATTGGCTATGAGGTTGGTACCGAAGAAACAAACGGCGGCTTAACCTCTACCGATAAGTACCATACCTTTATTGAGCAGCTTAAGAGTGAGCTCACCGCTAAGGGCCTGCCTATGCCAACCTTTATTGTTGGACAGACAGGAACGCTTACACGTCTTACTGAGCAGGTTGGCCACTACGATTTTGAGGCTGCTATTAGCCTTGCTGAGATGGCAAAGAGCTACGGCGTTGGTCTTAAGGAGCACAACGCAGATTATCTTGATGATGTAACGCTACTTGAGCACACCCCTGCAAATGTCACCGCTTCAAACGTGGCTCCACAGTATGGAACGGAAGAGACTCGCGCATACTTGAAGCTTTGTGATGTCGAGGATCTTCTGGTCAAAGAAGGCCTCCTGAAGGCGGATGAGGTTTCTGGCTTGAGGAACACCCTGCTAGTCAAGGCAATTGAGACTGAGCGCTGGCGCAAGTGGATGGTTGGTGATCAGGTTAATCTGACCGTTGAGCAGATTCTTGCTGATCACAAGCTGTCACTGGATATTCTTGATATCTCTGGTCATTACGCGTTCAATGATGACGAGGTCAAGGCAGCAACTGAGCACCTCTACAAGAACCTTGCTCAGTTCAATATTGATGGCCAGCGCTTTGTTGTCGATCACATCAAGCGTCCTCTTCGTCAGTACGTTGAGTGCTACAGGCTTGAGGGAGTTACCACGCGTATTCGTGAGGCGCTGGCAGAGTAAGTCCGCGCGCTTTCAGGCGCGGCGTTTTACCGTTGCAACATCCTTGCTGTCAGATTTTGGACAGATATCTGACAAACCTAAGAGGTCGAAGGCTTTTTGCTTTCGACCTCTTTTCTTGTGCGATGTATCATAGAGAACAATAAGTACAAAAACGATGCTAAGGAGCGGCATGGCTGAAAACGACGAGCGCAAAGATGGAGTTTCTCCCCAGCTTGATATGCTCTCAACTGAGCTGCTTGGGGATGCGTTTGACCTGCTTGCAGATGGCCAATCACTTAACGTTTTGCTTGTGGTTGAGGATGCGTCAGGCACCGTTGCAAGTTATGAGTTTTCTGACGACGGTCCAGAGGAGCTGCTTGAGGGTGCTCATAAGCGCGTGCTTGACCTGGCCAAACAGAAGGGCGATAAAGAAGCAGGACTTGAAGAGCCTGTCCGCTATGCGCTTGTATATGAGGGAGCCATCCAGCTAATTAAAGAGAGCGGTTACGAAGATGCCGTGCTTCTTGAGTTTGGCGAGAAGGGCTATAAGAGTTTCTCGGCATATTCTTTAGTTCACGGAAAAGGCCAAGGCGACCAGTTTGTGTGGTCTGATCCCGCTCCAGCAGGGGAGCTTGAGCCACTTCTGTAATGAAAAAGCTGCGTTCATTGAAATTTCTGGGCGCTCTAGGCACGTAATTGCACTAAAGTTCTAAAGCTGATAAAAATTGGACCTGAACTATTCAAGTCTAAGCACATACCTTCGAGAGATAGAGACTTATGCGTCAAGACAACATCAGAAATATTGCTATCATCGCCCACGTTGACCACGGTAAAACCACCATGGTTGACCAGATGCTCAAGGCAACCGATGCATTCCGCGAGAACCAGCAGGTTCAAGAAAGAATTCTGGACTCCAATGATCAGGAGCGTGAGCGCGGAATTACCATTCTGGCAAAGAACATCTCTATTGAGTACAAGGGCGTCAAGATTAACGTTATTGATACCCCTGGCCACGCTGACTTCGGTGGCGAGGTAGAACGCGTTTTGAAGATGGCTGACGGCGCACTTCTTCTGGTCGATGCAGCTGAGGGCCCTATGCCACAGACGCGCTTTGTTCTGCGCCACGCCATTGACGCAGGTCTTTCTATCATGATGGTTGTCAACAAGATTGACCGCGACGGCGCTCGTCCAGAGGCTGTTGTCAACGATTCTCTTGACCTTATGATGGACCTTGGCGCAACCGATGAGCAGCTTGAGTTCACCATGGAACACGTTGTCTTTGCTTCTGGTGTTAACGGCTACGCTCGCCTTGATCCAAATGACGACAATGACAATATGTTCCCTCTTCTCGACATGATTATCGACGGCCTTCCAGCTCCAGATGTTGATATTGACGGACCTCTTGCTATGCAGTGCGTTACCATCGATCACTCCGACTACCTGGGTCGCATTGGTATTGGCCGTGTGTATTCCGGAACCGTTCATACCGGTGACAAGATTCTTGTTGTTAAAAACGATGGCTCCCGCGCTATGAGTCAGGTCAAGCAGCTATTCACCTTTGACTACCTGGGTCGCAAGGAGTGCGATGAGGTTGACGCAGGTGATATTGCGGCAATCGTTGGTGTTGATAAAACTGATATTGGTGACGTTTACACCGATCCAGAGAACCCTGTTGAGCTGGATCCAATCGAGATTGACCCACCAACTCTTTCCATTATTTTTGAGCCTTCTACCTCGCCACTTGTTGGCCGCGAGGGAGACATTGTTGGTGGTCGTCAGCTCAAAGAGCGCCTGATGACAGAGCGCGAGAATAACGTCACCATGCGCATTGAGGAGCTTCCTGATAAGACCGGTATTGAGGTTTCTGGCCGCGGTATTCTGCACCTCTCCGTTCTTATGGAGAGCATGCGTCGTGAAGGCTTTGAATTCCAGGTTGGTCGTCCTCGCGTTCTGTTCAAGAAGGACGCCCAGGGTCACACGCTTGAGCCTATTGAGCAGGCTGTTGTTGAGTGCAATCCAGAGTATGCCGGTAAGGTCATTGAGGTCTTTGGTAACGTTGGCGGCACCATGTCCATCATGGACACCGGCGAGACTCAGACGCACCTTGAGTTCAAGATTCCAACCCGCGGCATCATGGGTCTTAAGACGCGTGTCATGAACGTCACCCACGGAGACGCAGTCTTCTATCACACCTTCCTTGAGTACGGTCCTTTTGCAGGCGATATTGGTAGCCGACAGAACGGCGCCATGATTTCTATGTCTACCGAGAAGGCCGTTGCGTACGCACTTGGTACGCTTCAGGAGCGCGGCCAGCTCTTTGTTGCTCCAGGTGTTGAGTGCTACGAAGGCATGCTGGTTGGTGAGCGTTCAAGGCCAGGCGACATGGTTGTTAACATTGCACGCACCAAGTCTTTGGGCAACCAGAGGTCTTCAACTGCAGATATTTCAGTTCAGCTGACTCCTCCACGCCTGTTTACGCTGGAAGAGGCTCTGGAGTACATCATGGACGACGAGCTTGTTGAGATCACACCACTCAACATCCGTATGCGTAAGCGTATCCTTTCCGAGACCGAGCGCCGTAAGTGGGCAGTTCGTAACGGCATGGTCAAGAAGTAACAGCGTCGTTTATAGACACTCAATCTGGCGAGAAAAACTTGCAGCCGCAAGGGTTTCTCGCCAGTTTTGTTTTAGGTGAGTTTTAAATAAAGTGCTGGTAAACGGTATGTGAAGGCGATGCAAAACCGCCCAGAACCGCCCAAAACCGCCCGATTGTGGCTGGATGTTACTTTGATGGGGTGTTCTGCTCAGGTTGCTTACCCGGCTTCTGAGCTTTGTGACGAAGCTTGTTAACACTGCGCATTACGTGCGGCGTAAGGTCAACGTCGGCCGGAGAAAGTACGTTGTATTTAAGCGACCAGCG
>JABZHC010000045.1 GCA_015259035.1 Atopobium sp. | reverse complement strand
ACTCGCGGCGTTCTTCAGGATGTTGCAGTTCGTAAGGCATTCTGCCAGGTCGTTGACCCTGCAACTATCGTTTCTATCGTCTTCCAGGGTGTTAACTGGAAAGAGGACGCACCAGGCTCCATGCTTTGGCCTTACTGGGCAGCTGGCTATGACAACAACCTCCCAGACGATATCAAGAACCTCAAGTCTGCTGACGAGCGCAAGGCTGCTGCAAAGAAGACCCTTGAGGACGCAGGCTACAAGCTCAATGGCGATTACTACGAGAAGGACGGTCAGCAGGTAACCTTTAGTTACACTCTGTTCGGCGACGGTACTACTGTTAAGAACCGCGCTGCTGCAATCCAGAAGATGTGCAAGGACGCAGGCATTAATCTTACCCTTGATTCTCACCCATCTTCTGAGTTCTCTGATGTTCTTACCTCTGGCTCTTGGGATGTCTGCCTCTTTGGTTGGGTTGGTAGCTCAACTTCTTACAACAACGGTGGCCAGCTCTATGGTTCTGAGTCTGGATCCAACTTTGGTCAGCAGGGTTCTGCAGAGACCGACGAGATGTTTGCAAAGGTTGTCTCTACCAAGGACTTTGATGAGCGCATGAAGCTCATGAATGAGGCAGAGAAGAAGATGATGCAGACTTACGCATATCTTCCTATCTACACTGGTCCAGACTGCTACGTTGTTAAGAAGGGTCTTGCCAACTTTGGTCCATCACTCTTCCAGAGCGTACCTGCAACCATTGTTGGTTGGCAGAAGTAAGCAAGGGATAAGGCGGTCTTCTCGCAAAGTTCTTTTGAGAAAAAGTTTTTAATTTTTCTCAGTAAAGTTGCTTGAAGATGTGTTAGTATATCCCTCGCTGCAAAGCAAGTCGGAGTGGCGGAATTGGCAGACGCGCTAGCTTGAGGTGCTAGTGACCTACTAACGGTTGTGCGGGTTCAAGTCCCGCCTCCGACACCACGGAATTTCGGCGGATCTCTTCGGAGGTCCGCCTTTTTCGTATACTTAGACTATGTGATTTGTTTTTCCTTGCTGGTAAGGAGTGACTGTGGCAGATAACAAGCTGAGTGTAAGGCGTGTTGAGGGAGTTGTCGACGGGACCGTTGCTGCAACTCTGTCTCAGTTGCTGCGCCTGACCAGCGATGCAGTTATCGTTTTTAATATGGAGGGCACGGTTCTTCTCGCCAATGAAGAGGCCGAAAGCCTATTTGCTAAGGAAGACGGTACTATTGCCGGCCTGGATGTTCGCTTTTTGTTTACCCCGGCAAATCAAGAAAACTTACAGAAACCGTTCTTTGTAGAGTCGTTGCCGTTTGCGATTGATGGCTCCACTTCCATGGTGGCCGCTCCTGCGCAAGATGGCACGTCACAGGTGTTGAGTGTTCGTGCAGATTATGTGGGTGCTCCTACACAGGCTATTGTTCTGACAGCGTCTAAGCTTCGTGACATGGCTAGCCCTATGCACGATGATGAACGAATGGTGTTGGACCTTCGCCGAGCCAATAAGAGGCTCTCAGGAGCGCTTCAGATTGTTTTGGACACGCTTGACTCGGAAGATATGGGTCAGCTTATCGAGCGCGTGTTAGAAGAGCTCTCAGAGACTGTTGAGGCAGACGGCGCACTCATTTATCTTGCTGAGCAAGATGGCTATCACCTTCATGGAGCAACGGAGTCTTTGAGAAGTGCGTCATTGGATAGAATTCCTCGCTACTTTGCATTTAACAGCTCTCTGGAGCGTTTGACGTTTTATTCCGAGCACGCACTTCGCTTGCATACCATGCCTTTGAACTCTAGCGCGCTCAAGCAGGGAAGAGTTAAAAAGCGCAACCTTGTTAACGAAGAAACTCGTGAGGTCATAACTGTTGACTCAAGTCATTTACCTCCGTTTACCAGCTTTCTTGTGGTTCCAGTGTGGTTTGGTGGCCACATTGTTGCCTTGATTGAGGTGGGCTGGGAGCGCAAACGTGCGCTTCTGGTTGAGGACGCACGGCTTTTGGACTCCATTGCAAATTACCTCTCGGTGCAGCTTGTAGGCGCGTTGTCGGCCATGAGGACGCAGCGTAGAGACACGCTTCGCGAGGCATTAGCTCGCGTGCGTCAGGGGTTGCTCCATAGCGCTGCAGAGGGCGAGAAGATCTCTGGCGAGCGTTTGCAGCAGGTTATGAGGTCGGTGGGCACCGATCTGAATGCACAGGTTTTCTCGGTAGATTGCTGTGAGGTCACAGGCAACATTACGCTCCATGCGCTTGGTGCTGAGCAAGCGTTTGGCGACGCTCAGGACGGTGTGCAAGACGGCGCGCAGGCCGCGGCGGAGGCCGGTGGCGCGCAGGCTGCGGCGGAGGCCGGCGGCAACCAGATTGCGCTTCCATCGACGGTTGAGGGACTCAAGACAGGAGAGGGCGAGGCGTCAGTCAAAGAGGTTGAGCTTGAATCTGAGCTGAGTCGTGCGCTTGCTGCACAGGGTTTGCCCTGCAAGGGAGCCGTGCTTTTCTTGGGTAAGTTTGCTGGCGAGCAGCATACCTGGCTCTTCTTGCGAGAAGAAAACGCTGAGCCTCTGAGTGATATTGAGCTTGATTTCTTGGACCGCGTGATGCTGCTGGTACATTCTCTGGCAGTTGGCGCCGAAGAGAGTCAGCAGAACAAGCATATCTCGCAGGCGCTCCAGTCAGGTATGAAGAATGACCTGCAGAAGGTAGAAGGAATCTCTGCCGAAGGAATTTATTCGTCCGCAACCGCCGATGCGTTTGTCGGCGGCGATTTCTATAGCATGATTAAATTGCCAGGACGCCGCGCGTGCATCATCATGGGTGACGTTTCTGGCAAGGGTATTGAGGCAGCTTCTATTTCATCCGCAGTTAAAACGGCACTTTCTGCCTATGCGTGGGAGGGAAGAACTCCCGCTCGTATGGTGGCAACGCTGAATGAATTTCTGTTGGGCTTCTCGAGAGTAGAAACATTTGCAACGCTCTTTGTTGGCATTGTTGACCTTACAACTTCGTCGCTGACCTACTGCTCCGCTGGTCATCCACCTGCGATTTTGGTGTCTGCTCAATCGGGCGACGCTGAGCTTTTGGACGTTCAGTCGGGCGTTGTGGGCGCGTTTCACGACATGGAGTACAAAAACGGTACGATTCGCTTGCACGAGGGCGATATCCTGCTGCTTTACACCGACGGAACCACAGAGGCTCGCAGTCCCGAAGGCGCGTTCTTTGGCGAAACTGGCCTGCGCGACATGATTATGAACGAGGTTCCTCGTGGCTTTGACGGCCTGCTCAATAGGTTCTTGAGCACGCTTGATCGCTATACCGGCCGAAGGCTTGACGACGACGTTGCCATGGTTGCCCTTCGCTTTGACGAGCTTGGCGGCGTCGATTCTAGCACGCTCGGCGGCACTGACTCTGGCGAGAAGAGCAACTAGACGCTTTTCTCGTCAAAAAGTGTAGATATCTGAAATTCTTGTTGCTGCGAGGGAACAAGAAACGTATGTATACGCAGCCAAACATAGCAGTTGTTTCAGTCAATACTGACCTTGACGTGAGGGGAGTCCCGCGCGTGAAGGCTCAGATTGAGCAGCTGATTAACAGTGGTTGCAGAAGAATTGTGCTGAACATGTCGGAGGTTTCGTACATTGATTCCTGCGGCATGGGCTTTATCGTGTGCGCTGTTCGACGCATGAAGACGCTCGGCGGTCTTATGAGCTTGACCAACGTGCAACCGACGGCGTTTAAGGCCTTGGTGCGCATGGGTCTTATCGATTTCATGCCTATAAGCACGTGTGCCGCTAAGTCGCGTGTGACCCCGCTTGCGCCGGGTACGCATCCGTCGTTTCAGACAACGTTTAGAGTTGATCCCAATAGGATGTGTGATGCTCGCTCAAGGGCAGTTGCGCTGCTAAAGACGCTTCCTTTCACTTCGGATCAAAAATTTGATATCGAACTCGCCGTTGGCGAGGCTATTGGCAACGCTATTGATCACGCGTGCGAGAAGGGCGTGCTGACCACGGTTTCTGCGTATCCAGACAGGGTGGTCATTGACGTCTCGGATTGCGGCAGCGGCTTTAGCATCTCCGATGAGGAAGAGCCTCCCGAGACTGGCCAGTTTGCCGAGCGTGGTCGCGGCGTCAAGCTGATGCGCCTGCTTATGGACGCCGTGTCTATCCAGGAAAAGCCTTCCGGCAACGGCACCATTGTTCGCCTGGTTAAGATGATGCGCTAGGTCGCGCGGGGTGCGTACACAGGTTGCGAGTGATTTCTACCCGGTATCTATTTCGTGTGGATGCCGGGTTTCTTGTGCGATAGCACTGCTAGTGGACGGGTTTCTCGCCAGGTGGGTAGTACGAGGCAGAGAGCTTCTGGAGTGAGCCTGATTTCTGCAAAGAATCTGTAACTTTTGCCTAAAAATATAAAAGAATCGGTGGATTTGCCTGATTTTGTAAAAGAATCGGTGCCTCAAATACAGATTCTTTGCACTTTTCAGGCGGACTTTTCTAGACGTAACTCTGGTTTCAAGGTTGGTTTTATGGACGCTCTTATGGAGCCTGATTTTCTCGCCAAGTCTGAACGATTTGCCTGAAAAGAGCACCATGTCTGAGCTATTTGCCTGTTTTTCTCGCCATGTCTGAGCTGTTTTACTCAGACATGGTGAGGTTTTCAGGCTCGCAAAATTTGGAGACAGCACCCTAGTTAGAACGTGCCTGATTTCTGCAAAGAATCTGTAACTTCTGCCTAAATAAGTAAAAGAATCGGTGGATTTGCCTGATTTTGTAAAAGAATCGGTGTCACAAATACAGATTCTTTGCACTTTTCAGGCGCGTCTGACTAAATCCCAGCAAGCACGGTCGCGCGCGACAAAAAGAAACCCCAGCCGAAGCTGGGGTTGTCAATTCACTGGAGGCGAGACCCGGATTCGAACCGGGGATAAAGGCTTTGCAGGCCTCTGCCTTACCACTTGGCCATCTCGCCATATGAAAAAGGCCGAAACGAATCCGGCCGAAAAATCATGGAGCGGGCTACGGGGTTCGAACCCGCGACCTCAACCTTGGCAAGGTTGCGCGCTACCAACTGCGCTAAGCCCGCGAACGCGAGGAATAATATACGCAAGTTCACGGCTGAGTGCAAGTGTAAATTTCAAAATCGTCAAACTTTTTTAGAAAAGTCACGAATCCTCATGCGCTCAAGAGGTGGATTTTTCTTGCAAAACTTACAAATAATAGCAGGTAGATTGCTAAGTGTGGCCACTTGCCGTATCATGGAACAAGAACTTTTGAATGAGGTTGTATGTTCTTTATTGTCGCGTCGCTCATAGCTCTTTTGACGCTTGCGTATCTTGTCGCAAGCGGTTTTGTTCGCGTGGTTCGCTATTTTTGGGGCTGGCTCTCGTCTGGCGAGAAGATTGATGGGCTCCCACCCGACGCTTCTAGCGCTGTATCGGACGCACCTGACGACGCACCCGATGCCGCACCCGATGCCGCACCAGCCGCGCCGTTCTCCAAACCAAAACCAACGCAAGCCGAGCTCTCGGCGTACTTGGACAAGATGCATCTTGGCTGGTATCAGGTGGTCATCCTCTTCATTGTGGGCTGCATGGCCGGCCTTCTTATCGAAGAGATCTGGATGCTCATTACCGCTGGCCTGACCGAGAGCAGGGTGGGCCTTATTTGGGGACCGTTCTCTCCGCTTTACGGAACCGGCTCGGTGTTTCTGACGGTAATTTGCTACCAGTTGCACAAGCATCACGCCAATAACCTGGTCATTTTCTTGGTTTCAGTTGTTGTCGGCGGCACGCTGGAGCAGCTTACCGGCTGGGGAATGCAAGAGATTTTTCACTCGGAATCGTGGACATACGCGCATCTTCCAGACGCCATTACTCAAT
>JABZHC010000044.1 GCA_015259035.1 Atopobium sp. | reverse complement strand
CCATAAGGTTGGCATGGACGTGCGCATCAAAATACGTGAGGTTATTCATGATCAAGCCCCGACAGATGCAGAATGACGTCTGACGCAATCATCTGACCCATAATAGGAGGGTAGTAGGACATAGTTCCTAGCTTGGCAGATTTTCCCGTTGCACCCTCTGGTGCAAAAACTGGTCGCGCTGGCTCAGGGGAGTAGAGCACACGGAAGTCGGCAAGTCCACGCTTCTTGGACTCTTTTCTCATTACCCTTGCAAGAGCATCGGTATGCGTTTTTGAAAGCGTAGTAATCTCCAGAAGTTCTGGGTGGATCTTATTGCCGCCGCCCATGCTGGAGATGAGGTAGATATCGTTTTTCTGACACCATGCCACAACAGCTAATTTGGCAGAAATGGTATCGATGGCATCAACTACAACATCTGGTTTTGGAAGAGCAGAGAGCTGCTCGTCAACGTTGTCTTTAAGCAAAAACGCGTCAAGTGTGACCACGTGAGCGTCTGGATTAATGTCCAGAATCATCTCTTTGGTAACGTCAACTTTTCTTTTTCCAATGGTGCTCACATAGGCAATAGCCTGCCTGTTTAGGTTGGATGCTTCTACTGCATCGGCATCCACTAAAACAAACGAGCCTACACCGCCTCTGGCCAGCGCCTGAACACAGTTTGAACCAACGCCACCAAGTCCTAAGACCATAACGCAGGAATTTTGAATTTGTCCAAGGCGATCTTTCCCCAGGACAAGTTCAAGTCGAGCAGTGGCTTCAGGAATTGTGGCAGACATAGAACTCCTCATAAAATGTATCTGCAAATAGTATTTATTGTTCAAGAGTATAGAGGGCCTTAAAGTACTGATTTTGTTGCATAAGTTCCTCAAACGAACCCTTTTCGATAATACTACCTTCCTTCATTACAATAATTTCGTCAAATTTTTTCAGCTGAGCTTCCTCTAAGTTGTGCGTAATAACTAGGCGTAGTGTTCCTTTGAGATTTGTTATTGAATTTATAATTTGGTCAGTAGTTGAATGGTCAAGCGCTGATGTAGCTTCATCGAAAAACAGAACGTTAGAACCCTTTAACAAACTTCTAGCAATACAAATTCTTTGACGTTCGCCACCAGAAAGGTTTGAACCTGCTTCACCACATTGATAACTCAGCTTATTTTGTTTAATGAAATCTGTAAGCCCAGCCTTTTCACATGCTTGAGAAATAGCATCTTTTGAGTGACTTTCGAACATAGTAATGTTGTCTTCAATGGATGCATTGAATAAGAAATTCTCTTGTTGTACGAGTGAAACATTTTGATAGAGACTCTTTTTATCAATAGTTCTTAACTCTAAGCTATCGTAAAATATATTTCCTTGATAACTTAAATTGCCGCCCATGAGCAGATTAAATAAAGTAGATTTTCCAGATCCTGATATTCCAACAATTGCATAACTTTTATTAGGTAGAAGTTTGATTGATAAATTTTTCAGCACAGCTTTATTTTGTTCGTAAGCAAATGAAAGATTGTTGATGACTATTCCTTTTGTAACTTTATCTAATGTCTGTTGCCCCTCTTCTTCTTCATTGTCAGCAAGAGTCTCAGAAAATTTTAAAATCAAATCATTTGAGGCCTTGCGTGATGCAAGTACCGGTGGAATTGTTTGTAAAGGGAGACTAATGTAGTTCATAAGTAACGTGGCCATAAGAATTACACCAGGTGTTACTCCTTGATTTGAAATACAAAGATATGTACCAGCAATCAAAACAGCCCATTGAGATAAGCCGAAAGCACTCCAACTCAGAGTATTAATGAATCGAGTAGTTTTTCTACTTTCTCTTTTTGAGCTTTCAAGAGCGGTATTGTCTTTCTCAAAAAGTCTCACTGCAGCCTTTGTTGCACCGTAAGCTTTTATCAAAGGAAAGCCTTTTACTAGATCAGTGACTTGGGCAATGAATTGGCTAGTTTTCGCAGAAGATTCTTTTTGAATTTTACCGAGTGTTCCACCTAGCTTTACGCCAATGATTAGAGGAAGAATTGAAGCGGCAATAGCTACCATAGTTAATGGAATGCTTTGAACCATGAGCATTATGAGGGCCACAATGAAAGATATGCTATCGCTTACCAAAGAAAACATCTGTTCAAGATATGTAGTCTCTATAGTATTTAAATCATTAGTAAGTGCAGATACATAAACGGAACTACCACTTGCTTCAAACGAGTTTATACCTTTTTTCAGCATGTATTTAAATGCGGTGTTGCGATAAGAGTTAGCAGCATGATAGAGATAATTAGGAACAAAATAACGAACCACTAATTTATTTGTAATTGCTGAGATTGTTAATATGGCGGCAAATAGACAACCTTGTAGAAAATCATTAAATGATCCTGACACAGCGGAATTCATGAGAATTGAAGTTATATAGGGAGAACATACCGTAACTAGTTCTAGAGAAGTCGTAAAGAAAAAAGAGCCGAGTAACAACTTTTTGTTACTCCAAAAAAGACTCCGTTTAAGGTCATTTTGAATTTCTTTAACAGTGCTTTTCATGTCAAACCTTCTTTACCTGTAAAAAAGTCGTTGACTATACTTTTGATTTAAATGTTGTTGATTTTTTCAATCAATTTTAGTGTTTGATATGTTTGTTATGGCTTCTTTCAGCTAAAACTTTGAATTGAATGTTGTGACAAATCAATACTACTACTTTTTATACAAAGTGTAATTTTTTATATGTAATATTAAAATTACATTAATATATTCCCCTAAACCACATCTGTTTTAATGCATTATACTGTTCAAATAGTTAATAGGAATACTGCTAAAAGCATATGAAAGGCAAGATTACTGTGGAAGAAATGCCCAAGAATTATGATCCTCAGGCAGCTGAGCCTGAGCTCATTGAAAAGTGGATAAAGGCAGATTGCTATGGTCGTAGTAAGGGAACTGAAGACCGTACGGTAGTTATCCCTCCACCAAACGTTACCGGCATCCTTCACATGGGACATGCCATGGATGACACCATCCAGGACACCTACATTCGTTATTCTCGCATGCGTGGTTATTCAACTCGTTGGATTCTTGGAACTGACCACGCAGGTATTGCAACCCAGACTAAGGTTGATAAGAAGCTTAAGTCAGAGGGTATTTCTCGCCTGGAGATTGGTCGCGAGAAGTTCCTGGAGGCTTGCTGGGATTGGACGCGCGAGTACGGCGGAACCATTGTTTCTCAGATTAAGCGTATGGGCTGCTCCATTGATTTTAATGACGAGAAGTTCACCATGTCTCCTGAGTATACTCAGGCAGTACGTAAGGTCTTTGTTGATTGGTATCATGACCAGCTCATTTATCGCGGTAAGCGCATCGTAAACTGGTGTCCTCATTGCGAGACTTCTATCTCTGACGATGAGGCAGAGTACGCTGACGAGAAGGGCCATCTTTGGTACCTGCGTTATCCGCTCAAAGAGCCTGTTAATGGCGTTGAGTACATTACCGTAGCAACTACTCGTCCAGAGACCATGCTGGGTGATACGGGCGTAGCTGTTTCTCCTCAAGATCCAGAAAAGGCTGATCTTGTTGGAAAGACTGTTATTCTGCCCATTGTTAATCGAGAGATTCCAATCTTCTCTGACTGGCATGTTGATGCAGGCTTTGGTACCGGTTTTGTTAAGGTAACTCCAGCTCATGACCCTAATGACTTTGCTATGGGTCAGACTCACAATCTTGAGCAGATCAACATCTTTGATGAGCACGCTGTTGTTGTTGACGGCTACGGTGAGTTTTCTGGTCTTGATAGAGATCAGGCTCGTGAGGCTATTGTTGCTTGGTTTGAAGAGCATGGCCTGCTTGATCACGTTGAAGACCTTGATCACTCCGTTATGCATTGCTACCGCTGCGGCACTACGCTTGAGCCATGGCTCTCTGAGCAGTGGTTTGTTGCCGTTGATAAGCTCAAAGAGCCTGCAGCACAGGTAGTTAAAGACGGTCAGGTTACCTTCCACCCAGAGCGTTGGACTCAGACCTACCTCACTTGGATGGAGAATCTCCGCGACTGGAACATCTCCAGACAGCTTTGGTGGGGACACCGCATTCCTGTGTTCTACTGCGATGATTGCGGTTGGCAGGATGCACTTATGGAAGACACCGATGTCTGTCCAAAGTGCGGCGGCCATCATGTTCACCAGGATGAGGATGTTCTGGATACCTGGTTCTCTTCACAGTTGTGGACTTTTGCTACACAGGGTTGGCCAAATCATCCTGAGCAGCTTGAGGGTCACCACCCAACACAGGTCCTGGTAACCGCTCGAGACATTATTGCTCTTTGGGTTGCTCGCATGATTATGAGCTCGCTCTATTTCACCAAAGAGATTCCATTCCACGATGTCTACATCTACGCAACCATTTTGGCTAAGGACGGCAGCCGTATGTCCAAGTCAAAGGGTAACGGCGTAGATCCTATGGACTTGATTGCTAAGTATGGTGCAGACGCAATGCGTTACAACCTGCTTACGCTTATTACCAACAACCAGGACGTCAAGTTTGATGCTGTTCTTGATAAGAAGACTCGTGAGCTTATTGAGTCTCCAAGAACCGATCAGGCACGTTCATTTGTTACTAAGATTTGGAATGCAAGTCGCTTTGTTCAGATGAATCTTGACGGCTACACTGCCGGCATGCCAAAGGCAGAAACGCCAGAAGACGCATGGATGTTCTCGCGCCTTGCTAAGGTTGTAGCAGAGACAACTGAGCAGCTTGAGACCTATGGCTTTGGCGAGTATGCCCGCAACATTCAGTCTTTCTTCTGGAATGATGTCTGCGACTGGTACATCGAGCTTTGCAAGGGCCGCCTTCTGGATGGAACTCCTGAGGAGCGTCTGCAGGTTCAGCGCAACCTTGTCTTTGTCCTGGATGTCAGCATGAGGCTTCTGCATCCAGCCATGCCATTTGTTACCGAGAGCGTTTGGGATGCCCTTCCTGCATCTGGTCTTTTGAGTCACGATGCGGAGTTCTTGATGGTCTCTGAGTGGCCAGACCCACAGGAGCTTGCAAACTTTGTTGACGAGGCAGCTGAGCATAACTTCTCGCTTGCTAAGACCGTTGTTTCTGCTGTTCGTTCTTCTCGCGCTCGTTATAGGCTGTCGCCAAAGACAGACCTTGCTGTTGTGGTTAAAGCTCCAGCACAGGATGTTGCAGCGTTGAAGGAGCAAGCAGCATTCATTCAGAACGTTGGTCGCGTAAGCTCATTTGAGGTTGCTGAGGCGCCTCAGAAGCCTGCTGGTTCTGTTTCTGTCACCGATGCTGGCCTTGAAATGTACGTTGTTCTTGGCGAGCTTGTTGACCTTGCTGCTGAGGCTAAACGCCTTCAGAAAGATCTTGAGTCTGCAAAGAAGGAGCTCTCTGGCGTGGAGCGCACCCTTGCTAACCAGGGATTTGTTGCTAAGGCAGCGCCTGAAGTTATCGAGAAAAAACGTGCACGCGCAGAAGAACTTACTACGCTTGTTGCTCAGCTAGAGCAGCAGATTGCCGACTTCTCATAAGTAAAACTTGATGCGGTGTAACAACCGCATCTTGTGTTTAGTACGTGCAAATCGTCCACTTTAGGTTAGGAACAACATGTCTGAGGTTAAATCCGATATCGAGATTGCTCAATCATCCGAGATGCTTCCCATCTTTGAGGTGGCAAAGCGTGCGGGTATTCCAGAGGATCTTCTAGAGCCTTATGGTCGCTATAAGGCAAAGCTTGATGCACGTGCTCTGGCAGATAAGCCTCTTCGCGGAAAGCTTGTGCTGGTTACCGCTATTAATCCAACGCCGGCGGGCGAGGGAAAGACTACTACCTCGGTAGGTCTGGCAGATGCTTTGACCAGCTTGGGACAGTCTGCCATGTTGGCCCTTAGAGAGCCTTCTTTGGGTCCTGTCTTTGGTGTCAAGGGTGGCGCTGCGGGCGGCGGATATGCCCAGGTAGTTCCTATGGAGGATATCAACCTTCACTTTACCGGAGACTTCCACGCTATCGGCGCTGCAAACAACCTCTGCGCCGCCATGCTGGATAAC
>JABZHC010000043.1 GCA_015259035.1 Atopobium sp. | reverse complement strand
CTTACCCACCATGACCGGAAGACCACCTGAAGCAGAAGTCTTCAAATACGCTTCATTTTTATCAATGAGCTGCTGCACACCACGAGGACCTGAGCAATCAATTCCCTCGCAGGGTTTATCAAGGTGCGCATCAAGCCAAACGTTTTGATAGGCCTGCTGGCTCATAAAACGCCTAAATCCCTGAGGCCAGCCACCATCTGGAAGAATGACCACAGGCTCTTCACCCGCCACAGATCTAATGGTCTCATACGCACGGCGATAATAGTTTCTGAGCGAGTGACCAGGAATACCATCTGTGAGCTTAAAGCCCTTGCGCACACGAGGCTTAACCTCATCGGCTACCTCAATGCCATAAAAACCGCTGCGGTGAGCGTAGTGAAGGGCAAGTTTATGCAGAATAGAAAGGGATTTCTCCCCAGAAATTCTCGTGCGCGGAGCACCACCTGGCTGGTCATTCAAGCCATCAGGCAAACCTGGATTTACTGCCAGTACAAAAATAACGTGCAGGCCAAGCTCTTCTGCCCATTCAAGAGCTCTATCAAGCTCGGTAATGCAGCTAACATATGGAGTCCCTGCAGCTTCTTCATCAAAAACGTACCAAGGCACAGAAATTCTTACCGCATTAAAACCACGTGCGGCAATACTAACAAAGTCAGAACTCTGGATAAATGAAGAACGATGCGCTTTAACAAGATTGTGGTAGTCCTCAACGCCCAGTGCTTTAATGAGCTGAGCCTCATCAACGCAGCCCGTGCGTGCAAACGGCTCAGGAGTTACCCACGGTTCAAGCGTAAGCCAACCGGTTAAATTGACACCCCGCAATGCTCCGTGAGCCATGAAATTCCACCTCGCCAAAAGATAAAACCTCTACATACGTAGAGTATACCCATCGAGGTTACGTTGCTCGCACAAGCTTTAAAAAACAACAGCTTACTTCATATTTTTTGAATAAATGGCGCAATTGTTAGGGGTCTCATCAACCTCAACGGAAGAGACGGGCAAACCTTCTGCCTCAAGTTGCTCAAAGAGATACTTTGCTAGATTTTCTGCTGTTGTTCTAAACGGCAAAATAGTGAGCGAGAAACCCTCTTCTTTAAGACAGGTCAGCGTCTTTTCAGAAAGAGAACCCTCCTCAATCAAAAACGTATGATCAAGGGAATCACACAATGCGCGGACTTTGCGCTTAAAGACACCAAAGTCCATAACCATATCTTTTTCTGTACCAGACTCGCCAAGCTCTGCAGCAGAAATACAAGCGGTTACGTGCCAGCGATGGCCATGCAGGTTCTCACACTTGCCATAGTAGTTGGTAAGAAAATGCGCTGAGTCAAAGGCATATTCAGTCTTAAGCGTATACATTACTCGTTGTCCTTCGAGCCGCGACCGCGATCATCGCGTCCAGCTCTTCTATGTCTACGACGTGCGGCGTTTTGTGGCTGAGTGTCTCTAGTTGCAGCGTTAGGTGCGCCGCTAGAACCAGAAGCATTCTGTGGAGCACTCTGTGAGGCGTTCTGGGTCTTCATGCCCGCCCTATCACCTGGACGACGAGTCCTCTTTGCACGAACTGGTGCCTGTACCTCATCAGCTTTCTGTGACGTCTGAGGAGCATCTGTCCTTCTAAAGCGCTTACCCTGAGGCTGCTTCTGTGTAGGAGCTGTACCCTGCTCATTCTTCTGAGGAGCCTGAGTATTTGCAGTGCCCTCTTCTGTTGCGTGATGACGGCGGCGGGTACGACGAAGCGTATCTGTTGAAGCATCAAAAGTACTGGAACCAGGGTTGACCTGAGCATTCTTCGAGGTTCTTACACGACGAGTGCGAGAAGAACTTTGAGCGCCTTGTTCTTCTCGGGCATTTCTTGCACCGGAATTCTTGACGTTTTCCTGCCTATTTGCAGAGTTCTGCTCGGAGCGATCACGCTTGCGCCTTGGAGTCTCTGTGACAAAGAGATCAGGGTTAATCTCTGGCTCTTCATCAACAATCAGACCGTTTGCCCTATCAAGTTCTGCCAGAGCCATCTGAACCTCAACAGATTCAAGGCGCTCAAGTGCAGCGCGAGAAACGCTGTCTGGTCTGCAAGAACAGCCAAGGTCTTCCGACTTCTGCTGAGCCGCAGGAGATGTGTCCATGTCAGCAAGAGGAATACGTACCACCTTGCCACTCTCAAGACGAAGCGCAATCTCCTCTTTTGGCGTGTTGTACTCAACAATTTTTGCCATGCCTAGAGGAGTTTCAATGACAGCATTGCGCTTTGGAGCACGGTTCTTAAAGTCACGATAGGCTTCAAACTCATAGCGCAAGCAGCACATTAAGCGACCACAAGCACCAGAAATCTTAGTGGAGTTCAGAGGCAAATCCTGCTCTTTTGCCATGCGGATAGAAACTGGTTCAAAAGAGAGACCAAACCTTCTACAGCAGAGCTCTTGTCCACAGTGACCATAGCCGCCAATAACCGCTGCTTCTTCCCTGACGCCAATCTGACGCATGTCAATACGCTCGTGAAGCTCATGAGAAAGCTCACGGACAAGCTGCCTAAAGTCCACACGGTCATCAGCCGAGAAGTAACACACGACCTTCTCGCCATCAAAAAGGTACTCGACACCAATGGGCTTCATCTCAAGTTCTTCTTGAACGGCAAACTTCCTGAACACAGGAAGCGCAGCCTCGCCCTTAGCGGCAAGCTCTTCTGCGCGAGATAGATCCTCTTCAGTTGCTACACGAACAACGTCTTTGAGCTCGGCTTTGTTTGTCTTGTACTCAAACTCCTCTTGAGAAATCTCACGAGGATCAGCAACAGCAAGACCAATCTCTAGACCGCGCTCGGTCTGGCAGATAACGTGGTCACCTTCAAGAACGCCGGACTCCTTTGGATCAAACCAAAGGTCGCGCGCGGCGTATTCAAATTTCACCGGGACAACGGTGGGCATGTAAGTGCCTCCTTGATATGCAGCAGCATAACCTCAAGGGTTAGCTGGGGAGAAACAGAGCGGTCCAGGTTGTATTGAGCCTCTTGCACCGCAGCAAGAGCCCCCAAAACACCCTGGGTATGAGTTTGAGATGCAACACGGTCAATAATGCCTGCTGCATCCGTATTTACTATCTCTTCATCAACCGCTTCGCAACACAACAGTACGTCGCGAAGAAGCGATTCCAGAATTGCCAACATTTCTATGATACCCGAACGCTCGCGCGCTGTGAGTTCTCGCTTATTTGCCGCCTCAACCTGCTTTAACGCAGCGCTGGTAAGAAAGTCTTCATTTTGAGCAAGCGCCTCTTCTTGAGCTCGCCTTACATCCCCTAGAGGAATTTTTGCAGCTTCTATCAGCTCTTTTGCGGAAGTGAGTACATCCCACGAGTCATTTCTGAGCAGATTGCCAAAAACATCAATGAGCTGTCTGCGAATGTTTTTGCGCGTAGAAGACTGCAAAAACTCCACAGCTCTACCAGGGGTTCCTGTTGCTGCAAGCGCAATACGAGCTTCCTGCTCTGTGGCGGAAATCTCTCGCATAATAGCGGCTTTAGCAGCAGCGTCAGTGAGTGTTCTAAACGCAACTACCTGACAACGAGAAACAATGGTGGGAAGCACCGCAGAAGAAGAACGTGCAGACAGAATAAAGATGGTGTCTGCAGGTGGCTCTTCAATAGTTTTGAGCAGTGCATTTGCAGAATTTTCTCTGAGCAAATCAGCGCGGTCAATCACATAAATCTTATGAGTTGAGCGCATGGGCGCCAGACTAACATCAGCGATGAGCTGACGGATCTGCTCAATGAGGTAGCCATTTGCGGAGGCTGGGGTAAGTACGTGCACGTCAGGGTGAGTACCGCGAGAAATACGAATGCAGTCGTCACAGGCAGCGTCACCACCCTGAGCACAGAGAACACACTGCGATAGAGCTTTAGCTGCAAGACCTTTACCAGAGCCAGGAGCTCCTACAAACAGATAGGCGTGGCCAAGCTTGTGCTCATGAAGTGCACGTGCAAGCAGATTTTGAACTTGAGGTTGATCCTGAAGACGGGTAAGTGCCTGAGGAAGTGGATAGGTGCTATGAGTAGCATGTGTGCTCTCTTGAGTCATAAACGCATCACTCACCAAGCTCACAAATACCTGGAATAAGATCTGCTAACAGCTGACGAGTACGTGCGCGAACCTCATCAATTGTGCCATCTGCATCTACAGCTTTTACACGCTCTGGCTCATTTTGCAGAAGTTGCTTATAACCAGCAAAAACTCGCTCCTGGAAGGCAACACCTTCTGCTTCTAGTCTATCGGCGTCATTTTGCGTAGCACGCGCATGAGCAACCGTTGGCTCAAGCATAAAGACAAGGGTTCTATTAGGAGAAACCCCACAGCTTCCCAAGCGATTTGCACGGTGCACGAGGTCTGTATCAAGACCGCGACCAGCTGCTTGATAGGCAAAGGTGGAGTCATAGAAGCGATCACACAAGACAACTTTGCCCGCAGCTAGAGCTGGTCGGATAACCTCTCCTACCAGCTGGGCACGACTTGCTTCATAGAGCAACAGCTCACACTCATCGCACATCATGCCGTTTTCTGGATTAAGCACCACGCCTCTAATCTGCTCAGAAATAGCAGTGCCGCCAGGCTCACGAACAAAGACCACATCAAAGCCAAGAGCTTCAAGATCTTCTCGCAGAAGAGAAGCTTGTGTTGACTTACCACAGCCATCAACGCCTTCAAGCGTGATAAACAAGCCTTGAGATGTACGTGCGTCTTTGTTCATGCTTCCCTCCCTCTTAACTATCTCACGATACAGGCAGATTGTGTTTCTCGCCACGAATATTCTAAAGGTTTTGCGCATTTCCACATGAAAAGTGCTCAAAAATGGGTAAAAATACGTATGGAGCGGGCGTTGGAGAGGGACGCTCGTTCTTCCGAAAACGGTGCACCTCTCGATGCACCGTCATACGTTTACTTTTTTGCTGCCTTGGTGGATTTGGTGCTCTTAGTACTCTTACGAGCGCCTCTACGCGAGGCAGTTTTCTTTTCTTTACCAGGGCAATCGTAGTTTGGACACAGCTTCCAAGGACCGCGCTGGGTAGTAACAACCACCATAGGAGCGCCGCAGTCCGGGCAGACCTCATCGGTCTTCTCGAGCTTTCCACGAGCTGGTAGAGGATAGCTTGTCTCGCACTCCTCGTAGTTGGTGCAGCGGATAAAACGCTTACCCGTGCGCTCTGACTTGTGTGCTACCAGGTCGCCATGCTTGCCATTTGCCTTACAGGTTGGGCACTCGCCCACAATAAGGTCTGGCTCTGCGTTTGTAGGGCACGCTGGATTGATGCAGGTCTCATACGCGCGCTGCCTAAACGGTTGCACCTTTACGCGAGGAGCACCGCACTCTGGACAGACGCCAGCCTCTCCCTCAAGCGGCTCTACGCGGCCCTGAGGCAGCGGATAGGTAACATCGCAGTCTGGCCAACCCATACAGCCTACAAAGCTTCCACGAGTCTTCAGAGAGCTCTTAGCAACCAAATCTTTGCCGCACTTAGGGCAGGTTCCCACCTTTGCGTCAGCAGTAACTGCATCAGCAATGGCCTCAGACAGGTCTTCTTTGTGGTCAATGAGCGTGTCAATCATGCCTGCAAGCAAAGCTCTTGAATGCGTAACAACGCCATCACGTGTATCTTTGCCCTCAGCAACGCTAGTCATATCGGACTCAAGCTCTGCTGTCATATCAGGCGAGGTAATGTGTGGGGCAAACTGCGAAAGTGCATCAACAATTGCCATACCAAGCTGACTTGGCTCAACAGGATCATTCTTGAGATATTTACGCTGGTAGAGCGTATCAATAATGGAGGCACGCGTAGACTTTGTACCCAGGCCGCGCTTCTCCATCTCTTGAATAAGCTTGCCCTGGCTGTAGCGAGCAGGTGGCTCTGTCTGCTTAGCATCAAGCGACAAAGACTGAATGGAGACAATCTCTCCTTCGCCAACATCAGGAATCTGGTCATCCTTCTTAAGGCCAAAAGGATAAATCTCTCTAAAGCCTGGCTCGGCCAGTACGGTTCCATTTGCAATAAAGGGCTGACCAGCAACATCAAGCGTGATCTTAGTGCCGCTCATAGTAGC
>JABZHC010000042.1 GCA_015259035.1 Atopobium sp. | reverse complement strand
GCTTACGGCAGCGGCTACACCAATAGCGTTTCTATCTTGGCAAGGATATTCAACCAGTCCTCTGACAGGGTCACAGACTAGTCCTAGAAGGTTAGAGATGGCAATAGAAGCAGCATCCAAGCATTGCTGAGGAGTGCCTCCTAAGAGCTCAGTCAATGCAGATGCGCTCATGGCAGCAGCGGAACCAACCTCTGCCTGACAGCCACCCTCAGCACCCGAAACACTCGCGTTAGTGGTTAGGATGGCGCCAATAGCGCTGGCGTTCCAAAGCGCAGAGATAACTTGCTCGTCGGTGGCGCCAATCTCTTCTGCTACCGAGATAAGCGATCCCGGTACAACGCCAGAAGCGCCTGCAGTAGGAGCGGCAACAATGACGCCCATGGTTGCTGAGCGCTCAAGCACGGCCATAGCGTAGGCAACGGCTCGTGTTTGCGTGGTACCCATAAGCGCACTTGAGATTGCAGCTGGGGTGTTTGCTACGGTTTTGGCTTGACCGTTGAGCAGACCACCAATGGACTGACGAGGCGTCTTAATAGTGTCGTGAACCTCGTCGCGCATAATCTCAAGAACGTGAGCCATCTCGGCGTCTACGTCGGCATCTGGTCGCAGGTCCTTCTCGCGCTGACGCATAATCTGGCCAATAGAGGCTCCCGTCTTAGAGCACCTGGCGAGAAGATCTGCGCCGTTGTCAAAGGCTCCTGAAAGCACGTCGTTTGTGACCTGTGGAGCTGCTCCTGGAATAGAAACCTGAGCGGCATACGAAACGTGAGGTGCCAGTTGGAAGAGGTCGAGGACTTTCTGCTCAATAGGCTCGTCAATCTCAAAGACAGTGTGGGCAAAGCCGCCGCGCTCTGAGCGGAAGGTGCGCATAGTTGCAACATTGATGTTTTGCGTGGCCAAAATAGTAGTGAGAGCTGCAAGAACACCGGGTTTATCGCGATGTGAAACAAAGATGGTGGGCATATCGCCAGACATGCGAATGCGTACGCCGTTAACACCAGAAATACGAATACGACCGCCACCTACGGACTCGCCCATAACAGAAACGTGAACGTTATCTGTGCCGTAGAGGTGAATTTCTACGGTGTTTGGGTGCAGAGTCTCGTCGTCGCCCTTCTCAATAACGCTGTAGTTAAGATGGGCTTCTTCTGCCAGAGTAAGTGCTTCACGGACGCGCGTATCGTCTGGAGCAAGGCCTAAGATACCTGCAATCAGAGCGTAATCGGTGCCGTGACCAAGGTGGGTATGAGAGAAGGAGTTGTAGAGCCAAAACTCAACGCGCTCCAGCTGCTTTGGCGCAAGCGAGCGTGCAACCAGAGCAATGCGCAGGGCTCCTGCTGTGTGCGAGGAAGAAGGTCCCACCATAATGGGGCCTAGGACTTCAAACGCAGACATAGAAATCATAGTTACTCCAAAACTAAACAAACGGTAACGATAAAAGAGCTGCAAAACCATCTGTTTTACAGCTCTTGTGTGGTTTTACTTTTGATACCCACTTACGCTTGGAAGAATACGCGGCAGGCACGCATTCACGCGTTATTTGCAAAGCTCCAGAGCGCGCTCAAGGCGAGCAAGGCAAACTTCACGACCAAGAAGCTCCATAGACTCTCCAAGAGGAGGGGAGACCATGTTGCCGCACTCAGCAACGCGAATGGACTGGAAGACAATGCGTTTCTTAAGGTCAAGCTGCTCTGGAAGCACCTCAAGGGCAGCGTCAATTGCTGCAGCCTTCCACTCGTCCTCAGAAACGCCCTCAAGAGCAGTCTTTGCAGCCGCAAGGACGGTAGCACTCTGAGCAGAGTCTTTGGTAAGACCCTTCTCAACGCTCTTTTGATCAAGGGTGACGTTTGCACCTTCATACAGGAAGCGGGACTTCTCAATGACGTCTGGGCTTACGGTGGTACGAGGACGAAGAATCTCGGAAAGTAGGTCATACCAGCCTGGACGAGTTGCGTAAATCTCACCTGCGTCAGTAGCACTACCCTGAACAGGTTCAAGACCTGCGCCCACAAGCTCTGGAATCAGAACAGTCTTTGCAAAGGTCTGATTGTCCATATTGGCAAGATACGTTGCATTAATCCAGTTCAGACGCTCTGGATCGGACTTAGCAGGGTTCTTGGAAACGTGGTCCAGAGAGAACTGAGATGCCAAAACGTCACGAGGAACAATGGTTGTCTCGCCATCAAGTGACCAGCCGAGAAGAGCCAGGTAGTTGACAAAGGCATCTGCAAGATAGCCCTGGTCACGATACTCTTCAACAGAAGTTGCGCCATGGCGCTTGGAGAGCTTCTTGCCGTCAGGGCCCAAAATCATGGAGATGTGTGCGAAGGTTGGAACAGGTGCGCCCAGAGCCTCGTACACCATAATCTGGCGAGGAGTGTTGGACAGGTGGTCATCGCCACGAATAATGTGAGTAATGCCCATGCCAGCGTCATCAACAACGGTGGCAAAGTTATAGGTTGGGGTGCCATCAGAGCGGAAGATGATAAAGTCATCAAGTTCGCGAGCGTTAAAGGTTACGTCACCGTGAACAGCGTCGTGGACAATGACATCGCCGCGGTCCAGAGGAACCTTGATACGGATGGTATAAGGCTCGCCAGTATCAATGCGGCGCTGTGCCTCTGCAGGATCAATGTTTCTGCAGGTACGCTGATAGCCCTGGAAGGGGTCGTGACGCTCTTCAGCAGCCTTCTTGTCTTCAGCAAGCTTCTCTGGCGTGCAGAAGCAAGGGTATGCCTTGCCCTCTTCCAGCAGTTTGTTTGCTGCCTCACGATACAGGTCAAGACGCTCAGTCTGGCTATAAGGACCGCAATCGCCGCCCTTATCTGGACCTTCGTCCCAATCAAGACCAAGCCACTTCATGGCGCGCAGAATAATCTGAGTGTTTTCCTCAGTTGAGCGCGTAGGATCTGTGTCATCAATACGAAGAATAAACTTGCCACCATTTGCGCGAGCAAAAGCCCAGTTATAGATAGCAGTACGCGCACCTCCGATGTGCAGCTTGCCTGTTGGGGATGGCGCAAAACGTACTCTTACCTGCTTCTCTGACAAAACTCCTCCTTGGCAGTTATTTTCTAGCGAGAAAATCTAGTTTATGCACTCTTTAGTATAACGCTTGAACACAAGTGGCCGACAACGTTGCCTAGTCTTCAAACATATTGTGGTCTGCAAACTCTGCTTGCACGGTACGAATCATAAGGTCTACGTCTTCAAGTCCCAAGTGACGTTCCTTCTCGTCTGCTGCAAGCGTATGCCTACGACGTGCCCAATTCTCAAGCGCAGCAGGGGAAGACTCTCGCGGAAGAGACCTAATCTCTGGGTCCAGGCGACGGCAGATGTCGCGGGAGTCAATGACAATAATCTTGCCCGCTTTTCTAGCCTCAGCGTAACCGTCAATGTTGAACATGAACCAAGAATCCTCAAAGGCAGCGTTATGTGCCATAAAAGGAATCTTTTTCATAGTTGTCAGCAGGGCCTCTTGGGCTTTTTTGTCGTCTCTAAAGGATTTCTTGCCCTCAACATCCTTCCAGGTAATCTGGTGAATATCGGCAAGTGGGACTCCCTTTTCTTTGTACATCTCTGGGATGCCAAAGTAGGCAGTGTGGGGCTCTACGGCAACGGTATTGCGACCAAGATTCCAGAACTCAAAGCCCACGTTAACTATGTAGCCCAGCTCAGGGAAGCGCGAGGTAGTCTCAATATCAATGCCCAGCACCGTGCCAGAAACGCTCTTCTCGACATACGCAATTTGCAAGTCGTTAAGAAGCGGACCTGCGGTTTTGTAGACAGCCTTAGGGCGACGACGTTGCATCTTTGCAACGGCTGCCGCAAGATCGTCGTTGGAAAGACCGCGAGAAAGGCCAACGCCTCGATGGTTTCTGAGCCTCTCCACACCGTAGGTATCGCAGAGTGAGCGCGTTCTATCAGCAAGCTGCTGAATGACAGAAAACTCTACAGGCTCTTGGCCAAGTGGCGCTTCCTTCCAGGCATCAAGTAGCGTTTTAATGGCATCACAGTTTTTGTTGACCTCGCCGATGATGGACTGATCATCAACAAGAAGGCCAGGTATGACAAACGCATTTGCGTGCTCAATAGCTTGATTGATATCCATACACTCTCGCTTTGGTGGGTGAGAATCAGTTCAACATATAAGTATCTACCCTGAAGCGCGTATTCTTTGCGTCATTTTCTAGAAAGTGCGCGCCTCACTAAAAATGCGTGCTAGGCTGTTGAGTGCAACACAGTTCTATGAAAGGTTTTACGCATGTCTGATTTGAATGAGTCACTTGCTCTTTCTGAGGAGCTCCTTGCTTTTATTAAGCAGAGCCCTTCTATGTTTCATACTACGCAAACCATCAAAGAGTACCTGTTAGATAATGGCTTTACGTACCTCTCCGAGGGATCTTCTTGGGACATTCAGCCAGGCGGCTCTTACTTTACAACGCGCAACAATTCTTCAATTGTTGCCTGGAAAGTTGGCGAGAAGTACCGTGAGGTCCAAACCTCAAACGCTAATGCTCCTTACCATTTCCAGCTTGCCGTTGCCCACGGCGATTCTCCAACCTACAAGGTAAAAGCTCAGCCAGAGCTAACTGGTGAGGGCAACTCGCTTCGCCTGAATACCGAGGCATATGGCGGCATGCTTGACCACACCTGGTTTGATCGTCCTTTGGGCATTGCTGGTCGCGTGCTGGTCAAAGTAGGAAACAAGGTAGAGTCCAGACTGGTCAACATTGAAGACGATGTTGTCATGATTCCAAGCTTGGCTATTCATCTTGAGCACAAAAATGGTCTCTCGCCAGAGTTCAACCGTGCTAAAGACCTGATGCCACTCTTTAGTGCTGGCGAGCTCAACCCTGGCTCCTTTAATGCCCTGGTAGCAGACGCAGCAGGTGTGTCTCAAGAGGACATTCTTTCTCGCGATTTGTTCTTAGTTGATCATACGGGTGGCCGTATTTGGGGCGCAAAGAAGGAGTTTGTTTCCGCTGGTCATCTGGATGACCTTCAGTGCGCCTTTGTAGCGCTTAAGGCCTTCCTTGCTTCCTCAAATGAGCAGGACATCTCTGTGTATACCTGCTTTGATAACGAAGAAGTTGGCTCAAATACCAAGCAGGGCGCAAAGTCTACGTTCCTTAAAGACACGCTGCAACGTGTAAACGCCACGCTTGGCTTTACACAGGAAGATTACTACCGCGCACTCTCGGCATCTTTGCTGGTAAGCTGCGACAACGCTCATGCGGTGCACCCCAATTATCCTGAGAAGCACGATGCGGCCAACAAGCCTTATCTCAACGGTGGCATGGTTATCAAGGAAGCAGCACGTCAGTCGTACTGCACAGATGCGTTTAGCCGCGCCATTGTCGAGGCTATCTGGAAGCAGCAAAACGTTCCTTACCAGGTCTTTGCTAACAGAAGCGACATGCCAGGTGGATCAACGCTGGGCAACCTCTCCAACATTCAGGCCAGCATGCATGCCGTTGACGTGGGCCTGCCACAGCTTGCTATGCACTCCGTGTACGAGACCGCGGGCACTAAAGACACGCTTCTGGGATACCAGGCGCTCAAGGCGTTCTATGACACCTGCGTCTGCATCACCGATGCCGATTCGTTTGAGTTGAGGTAGTACCTGGCGAGAAACCCCGTGTACTAGCTATACTTACGTACATCGTACACAACACATTACCTGAAGGAGTTCCATGTCAGAAAAACAGCTTACTGCTCATGATATGGAGCTCCTAACTTATGCAGGTATTTACGTTGAAACTCAGGCACTGAATGGTCCCGCGTTGATATTTCCTATTTCAGATGGTGAAGGTGGAGAAATACGTGTGCTGTGGCAGGGCGGCGCCTATGAGAGTGCAACGTACACAGATTCAAGAAAGAACCAGCTGGTATTTCCTTATCTTGAGTTGTATGACTTGTTGTTTGAAGCTGCTTGTTCCGTACACTCAGTCTTAATGTTAGGTGCTGGTGGTTGCTCGTATCCTCGATATTTAGTGGCTCATTATCCAGAGGTTTCTTGTGACGCACTGGAGCTTGATCCCAAAATTGCATCTCTAGCTTGTAATTACTTCTTTGTGGATGAGGCTATCAGAGAGAGCAACGGCAGGCTTCAAGTGCAGGTAACTAATGGCGTTGAGTATATAAAGAGCCTATCTACCTCTGATAATAAGCGCTATGACGCTATCTTGAATGACTGCTTTAGCGGAGAAGTTCCACC
>JABZHC010000041.1 GCA_015259035.1 Atopobium sp. | reverse complement strand
GCCTCTGTCTCTGTTGTTGGAGATTTTAATAATTGGGATGATACCGTCAATGTTCTTTCTCGTTCAAAATACGGCGGAATCTGGGAAGGCTTTATTCCAGGAATCACCTCGGAAGTATTGTATAAATTCCTGATTGTATCCGCTTCTGGACAGAAGATTTTTAAGGCTGACCCCTATGGTACCTATGCGGAGGTCAGGCCACATACGGCATCTATTACGTTTGACCCAGACGTGTATGTTTGGGAAGACGATGCATGGATGAAAAGGCGTGTATCGCTTAAGTTCCTGCATAGTCCTCTTAACATCTTTGAAGTTCATCTTGGAAGCTGGAAGCAGCATACTGACCTGACTGCCCAAGAGGAAGATTCTGCTGATGCAGAAGCTGCAGAGCAGGCTGAAGAACCTAAAGACTACTTTGATACCAACGTAGATGCTTTCTACACCTATGATGAATTGTCAGAAGAGCTGGTAGCTTACGTTAAAGAGATGGGTTACACCCACATTGAGCTTCTCCCTGTTATGGAGCATCCTTTTGATGGATCTTGGGGTTATCAGGTAACGGGTTATTTTGCTCCCACCTCAAGGTATGGCAATCCTGCCCAGTTCAAACACTTTATTGATTGCTGCCATCAGGCTGGCATCGGTGTCATTTTAGACTGGGTCCCAGGAGGCTTCTGCAAAGACGCTCATGGTCTTGCAGAGTTTGATGGCACTAGGCTCTTTGAAGAAAAAGAGCATCCTAACTGGGGAACTCTTAAGTTTAATCTTACTCGTGGTGAGGTTAGAAGCTTCCTTGTTTCCAACCTACTCATGTGGCTGAATGACTATCATGCTGATGGCATTCGTGTTGACGGTGTCAGTAGCATGCTGTATTTGAATTTTGGTATCGACGATCCTTCTCAGAAGCGTTTTAACCATAAGGGAACTGAAGAAGATTTGGATGCAAGTGCTTTTCTGCGTCTTTGTAATGAGACTGCTCAGAAAGAGCATCCTGACGTTCTTATGATTGCAGAAGAGTCCACAGCATGGCCGCTGGTTACCTATCCTCCAGAGGTTGGAGGACTTGGCTTTAACCTTAAATGGGACATGGGCTGGATGAATGATACTCTGCACTATTGTCAGACTGATTTCCCTTATAGACCAGGCAACCACCGTCTTCTGACCTTCTCTAGCATGTACCAGTTCAACGAGAATTTTGTGCTGCCATTCAGCCATGATGAGGTTGTTCATGGTAAGTGTAGCCTTATTCAGCGTATGCCAGGGGATTGGTGGAGACAGTTTGCTGGCATGAGGGCTTTGGCACTTCATCAGATGACTCATCCGGGCGCTAAGCTTAACTTTATGGGCAACGAGATTGCGCAGTTTATTGAATGGCGCTACTACGAGGGTATTGAGTATTACTTGACTGAGGAGTATCCAACTCACGCTCATCAGCAGGCATTTATTAAGGCTCTTAATCATTTCTATAAGAATCATCCAGGACTTTGGCAGTATGCCTACGACAACCGTGGATTTGATTGGATTGACGCAGACAATAATGAACAATCAATCATCTCGTTTGTTCGTCACGGAAGAAAGCCTTTCGAGGACCTGGTTATTCTCATCAATTTTGACGTTGCAACCCATCAGAACTTCCGTTTAGGCATGCCTTCTGCAGGTGTGTGGAAAGAAGTGTTTAATTCCGACGCAAAAGAATTTGGCGGTTCGGGTATTGTGAATACTAAGAAACTTTCCACCAAGCCAGTGGCATGGAATGGAAGAGATTATTCGGTAGAACTGTCTGTTCCTCCGCTTGGTGGCATTGTTTTAGCGTTTGAGAAAGAACTTCCAAAGAGGGGGAAGCATGGCCGTAAATAACGGACAAAACATTTTTACCGATAAACAAGATTTTGAGGAGCAGTATCGCGATAAGTTCATCAAGATTCTTGGTAAATACTATGGAGAATGCACTGATCAGGAGCGCTATAACGTTCTTGCTCACCTCATTGCAGAAAAGGCGCGAGAAATTCAGTCAACCTCCTATATTCATGCAAACAAGCAGGTCTATTACTTCTCCCTTGAGTTCCTTCTAGGACCACTGCTTGAAAATTACCTGCTCAATCTTGGTATTACTGACGTTGTTGCAGAGGGTCTTAAAGAGATGGGTACTTCGCTTCAGGAGCTTGCCGCTCAAGAGGTAGACCCTGGCCTTGGCAATGGTGGTCTGGGAAGGCTTGCCGCGTGCTTCCTGGACTCCATGGCACACGAGGGAATGGCTGGCTTTGGTAATGGCATGAGATACCGCTACGGCCTCTTCCGCCAGGAGATTAAGGATGGACGCCAGGTAGAGCGTACCGATAACTGGCTGGCAAATGGATATCCATGGGAAGTCAGAAAAGACGATTCTAGCGTACTGGTGCGCTTTGGTGGCACAGTTGTAAGGCATGAGGACGAGAATGGCAACTTCTGGTTCTCGCAAGAGGGTGGCCAGGTAGTAAGGGCTGTTCCATACGATGTGCCTATTGTTGGCTATGGCGCAAAGACCGTAAATAAGCTGCGTCTTTGGTCTGCAGAGCCAGCAGAAGAAGACTTCGATCTTGATGCTTTTAACGCCGGCGATTATGCCCGTGCAAATAAGTTCCGCTCTGACGTTGAGGCAATTTCAACCATTTTGTATCCAAATGACTCCGGTGAACATGGACGCATTCTTCGCTTAAAGCAGGAGTACCTGTTTGTTTCCGCTGGTCTTCAGACCATTCTTCGCGCTTATAAGGATAAGTACGGTGAGGATTGGGAACACTTTGCAGATCACGTCTGTATCCACACTAACGATACGCACCCAGCAATGTGCGGACCAGAGCTTATGCGCCTTCTTGTCGATGACCATGGTGTTGACTTTAACAAGGCATTTGATATCGCGAGAAACGCAATCTCTTATACCAACCACACCGTTATGCCTGAGGCTCTTGAGAAGTGGCCTATTAACACCTTCCGTGAGCTGCTTCCTCGCTTGTATATGTTTATCGACGAGGTTGATCGTTGCTATAAGGAGCAGCTGCTTGTTGACTCTAACGGCAACACCGAACTTCTCGCCTCAACAGCTGTGTTGTGGGATAACACCGTTCGTATGGCTAACCTCTCTATTTTGTTTAGCCACTCGGTTAACGGTGTATCTGATCTGCACACTAACATTTTGAAGCAGAGTGTTTTGAAGGATTTCTACAAGCTTCGTCCAGAAATCTTTAATAACAAGACTAACGGCATCTGCCACCGTCGCTTCTTGGCACAGGCTAATACCGCTTACGCAAAGCTTATTACTGAGGCTATCGGTACCGGCTGGCTTGATGATGCCAATGAACTTCAGAAGCTTTCTGCTTTTGAGAATAATGCTGAGTTCTTGGACAAGATGGACGCTGCAAAGAAAGAAGAAAAAGAGCGTCTTGCTGCATACGTCAAGAAGACAACCGGTGTTGAGATGGATACCAATACCATCTTTGATACGCAGGTAAAACGCTTCCATGCATATAAGCGTCAGCTGCTTAATGTCTTTAAGATTTTGTATCTCTACAACCGCATGCTTGATGACCCAAGCTATAAGCCAGCTCCAACAACCTTTATTTTCTCGGGCAAGGCTGCTCAGAGCTATACCTTTGCAAAGGAAGTCATTCGACTTATTCACTCCGTTGCAGACGTGGTTAACAACGATGAGCGCATTGAGGGTCGTCTGAAGATTGTCTTTATTCCAAACTTTGCTGTTTCAAATGCACAGCTTATCTATGCTGCATCTGATATTTCAGAGCAGATTTCAGTTGCTGGTGCAGAGGCTTCTGGTACCTCAAACATGAAGCTTATGATGAATGCGGCTCTGACCCTTGGTACCTATGATGGTTCAAATATTGAGATCTCTGAGCTTGCAGGACCAGAGAACATTAAGATTTTTGGTCTTCGTGCAGACGAGGTTCAGCAGGTATATGCTTCCGGCACCTACTTTGCACAAAACCTGCTTAACCAGAACCCAATGCTGGCTCGCATTGTAAATATGCTGACCGATGGTTCGTTGAGCCGACTCTCTGGCAACTTTGAGTCAATTCACGACTATCTGCTGATCAACAATGATCCTGACCTGGTGCTTATTGACTTTGACGCCTACGTGAAGGCATGGGAAGAGCTTACTCAGTCCTATGCAGATCGTCGTAGCTGGAATGCTCGCGCACTTCACAATACTGCAAACTCTGGTTTCTTCTCGGCTGATAGAACTATCAGGGAGTACATGGAAGATATTTGGCACGTGTAAGGATCTGCGTTTAGGTTCAATCGTCGTAAGACGTTGAGAATAAAGACCTCTGTTGGGGAGAGAGGAGATTTGGATATGAGCAAAAGGGAATGTCTTGCAATGCTACTTGCAGGAGGACAGGGAAGCCGCTTAGGTGCTCTGACCTCAAAAGTAGCTAAACCTGCTGTCTCGTTTGGTGGCAAGTTCCGCATTATTGACTTTGCATTATCCAACTGCGCAAATTCAGGAATTTCTACGGTAGGTGTTTTGACACAGTATCGTCCTTATTTGCTGCACTCTTACGTGGGATCAGGTAGTGCTTGGGACCTTGATGAGCGCGGTGGTGGAATTTCTATTCTTCCTCCCTTCGCAACACAGTCTGGTGGTGCGTGGTATGCGGGAACCGCAGATGCCGTCACCCAGAATATTGGTTACATTGAGCAGAATAACCCTGATTACGTACTAATTCTCTCTGGCGATCAGCTTTACCGTATGGATTACGGCGAGATGCTCGCCTGTCATAAGAAGAACAACGCAGACCTCACCATTGCCGTCATGCCTGTTCCCTGGGAAGAGGCCTCTCGCTTCGGCATCATGTCCATTGATGATGAGGATAGGATCACCAAGTTTTCCGAGAAACCCAAAGAGCCAGAGTCCAACCTGGCGTCCATGGGAATCTATATCTTTAGCACAGATTTGCTTCTTGAGACTTTGCGTGAGGACGCAAAGAATCCTGAATCTTCTCATGACTTTGGCGGCGATATTATTCCGACGTTGCTTGATGATGACAAACGTCTTTTTGCCTATCGCTTTGAGGGTTTCTGGCGTGATGTAGGTACCATTGCAAGCTATCATGAGACCAGCATGGATCTACTTGGATCTGAGCCTAAGTTTGATATCTTCTCGGATAAGTTCCCTATTTTGTCCAATGCTTCCACCCGTCCACCAGCGTACATTGGTGCTTTCGGCGAGGTAGACGACTGTCTGGTAAGCAACGGATGCCAGGTCTTTGGTTATTCTCGCCATTCAATTTTGTCTACCGATGCCGTTATTGGTGAGGGAGCTCGCGTTATTGACTCCGTGCTTCTTCCCGGCGCAGAAGTTAAGCCTGGCGCGGTGGTAATTCGTGCAATTCTTGGTGAGAACGCCGTGGTCGAGAAGAACGTCCACGTTGGTAGTTCTGACCTTAATAAAGAGATTGCTGTTGTTGGAAATGATGTAGTAGTCGAAAGAGGTGAGCACTAATGAATAGAGTAATTGGCCTTATTACCTGCAATTATGCTTCAACTAATATGGAAATCGCCAACGATGTACGCCCAATTGCATCCATGCCTTTCTTGGGAAGATATCGCCTGGTAGATTTTCCTCTTTCAAATATGGTTAATTCGGACATTAGTACCGTTGGCGTAATCATGCCCTTTAACTATCGCTCACTTATCGATCATCTTGGCTCTGGCAAAGACTGGAACTTGGACCGTAAGAGCGGAGGCTTGTTTATCCTGCCAGGATCCGCTTTTGGTACCTCTCACACAGGCGCTCGTTTCCTGCTCAGAGATCTGATTTCCAACAGGCCTTATCTTGAGAGAACTGACGCAGAGTATGTTCTGCTGTCCACTTCAAACTTTGTTTTTAACTCTGATCTTACCGAGCTGCTTGATCAGCATCTTGAGTCTGATGCAGACATCACTATGATGACCTACACCACTCGTTATAACGATAGAGACGTTGTCGGTGTTGAGCTTGACGGTGACCGTGTAGTTAAAACGCACAATGGTGTTCAGCGCGGAGACGAGGCTTCTCTCGACTGCTTTATTATCAAGCGTGACCTTCTTATTGACATGCTTGATTGGTATAGAGCTACTGATTATCTTGATCTCTTTGAGGCACTCCACGCTGACTATAATCGTGTCAAGGTTCGCACCTTCCACTTTGAAGGTCATGTAGCATCTATCTTCTCAAAGAACTCTTATTATCGGGCTAACATGGAGCTTTTGAACCCCATGCCAGCAAATGAACTCTTTACTCCAGAGCGCTCCATCAAGACAAAGGCACACGATACTGCTCCTGCAAAGTTTGAGATTGGCTCAAAGGTAAGTAACTCTACTATTTCTGCAGGCTGCCGCATTCGCGGAACGGTTACTGGTTCCATCCTTGGCCGTAACGTCATTATTGAGCGTGGCGCAGTAGTACGCGATTCTATTGTGATGGAAGGTTGCATTGTTAAGGAAGGTTCTGTAGTCGAGCACGCTATTGTGGACCGTTCTAACATCATTCCTG
>JABZHC010000040.1 GCA_015259035.1 Atopobium sp. | reverse complement strand
CCACAAAGGTAGACGGTAATTTTCTTCCATAAGTCCCATACGAGCCAGCGCGGCTTTTACTGGAATTGGATTGACCTCGCAGAAGAGAGCGTGTACCAGGTCAAGATACTGAAGCTGAAGCTCGCGAGCAAGGGAGACCTCGCCCCGATGCCACGCAGTAACCAGGTCATGAACCATCTTTGGATCAAGGTTAGACCAAACAGAAATAACACCAGAAGCGCCAAGAGAAAGCAGCGGCACAATCATGTCGTCATTTCCAGACCCCATAGTAAAGTCATCGCTCAAATAACGAGCAACCTTTGTTGCGTATGCAATGTCTCCAGATGCCTCTTTAATGCCCCATGCATTTGGATGTGCCGCAAGCCTCTGAACGTTACGCTCAGAAATTGAGCAGCCCGTTCTACCAGGAATGTTATACAAAATACAAGGAACATCAACGCGGTCGAGTACATACGAGAAGTGCTGGTAGATGCCCTCTTCGTTACTCTTGTTGTAGTAAGGGGTAATCAGAAGCAAGCCATCAACACCTGCCTTCTCTAGAGCCTCTGCTTTGCGTAAAGACTCAGCAGAAGAGTTGGAGCCAGCACCGCCAATAACAGGAACTTTGCCCTGAGCTCTGGCAAGGATTGCCTTAACTACCTCGATGTCCTCCTCATCTGTCATGGTTGAGGACTCGCCGGTAGTACCAAGAGCGAGAATACCGTCAATTCCCTGCTCAATCTGGAAGTCTACAAAGCGCTCAAGTGCCTCGAAGTCAACATTTCCCTGAGCATCAAATGGGGTTACTAAAGCGGTGATTGCACCAGTCAAATTCTTCATGTCCATAGTTTTTCTCGCCCTCTAACGTGTGGTGTTTGTAGTTGTTTGTTGTGCAAGATCTGAAAAGTCTGAGCCGTCAAATGCAAGCGTTGCAAAGTAATCGGCTTCTGTCTCAGCGCGGCGAATAAGCTGCACGGATCCGTCTTCTAGAAGCAGCAGCTCAGCGGAGCGCAGACGGCCATTGTAGTTATAGCCCATCGAGAAACCATGAGCGCCTGTATCATGGATGAACAAGAGGTCACCCACAGCAACCTCTGGGAGCTGGCGGTTCTTTGCAAACTGATCGTTATTCTCGCAAAGCCCGCCTACAACGTTGTACGTATGAGTTGCAGAGGCATCCTCTTTGCCCATAACGGTGATGTGATGATAGGCGTCATAGATTGCGGGACGCATAAGGTTTGCTGCGCAAGCGTCCACGCCAAGGTAGTGACGATAGGTCTCTTTTTGGTGCAAAACGCGGGTAACAAGTGCACCGGCAGGACCCAAAAGCCAGCGTCCAAGCTCGGTATAGATAGAAACGTCTCCCATACCTGCAGGAACTAAAACCTCTTCAAAAGCGCGCTTTACGCCCTGACCAATAGCCAAGACGTCAGGCTCAACCTGGTCTGGCTCATATGCCACACCAATGCCGCCAGAAAGATCGATAAATCCAATATGAATATCAAGCTCTCTGTGCAGCTTAACGGCCAGCTCAAAGAGAACGCACGCAAGGTTTGGATAGTAATCTTCCTCTTGAGCGTTACTAGCTAGGAAAGCATGGAGGCCAAACTCAGTCACGCCTTTGGTTTTAAGATACGCAAACGTCTGGAATAGCTGCTCTTCTGTCATGCCAAACTTAGCATCATCAGGATTTCCAATAATGCCGTTTTGCGACTCAAACACGCCACCAGGATTAAGGCGCGCGCACATGACCTGCGGCATGTTGCTTCCCACTGCTTCTTCAAGCGTTGTAAGCATATCGCCACCAGCGTCCAAGTTGATAATGGCTCCCAGCTCATGAGCGCGAGCAAAGTCAAGCACCGTAGTGTCGTTTGACGAGAGCATAATGTTTTGACCGGTGACTCCACAGGCTTTTGCAAGGGTGAGCTCTGTGGCATTTGCACAGTCACAGCCACAACCAAGCTCTGCCAGCAATCTCACAATGTAAGGATTTGGCGTAGCCTTAACCGCAAAGTACTCTTTAAAGCCAGCGTTCCAGCTAAAAGCCTCTTGTAACAGCTTTGCGCGGCGAATAATCTCTGCTTTGTTATACAGATGAAATGGCGTTGGATACGTCGTAGTGATTGCCTCTAGGGCATCTACAGAAACAAACGGTTTCTTACTCAAAGCTCCCCCTCAAATTGGGGGCGCAATACACCGTCAAAGTAGCACCCCCGAAATCTCGGACAGTCTTGCATGTATTTCATACAAGCCCACCTGACAACCACGCCTGATTGCCAAGTTCGGCGAACCTCGCCTCCTTCTGGGGTCACTGCCTGCCGACTAACCCAGAACCCATCGTGCTCGCTCCTCTATTGACAGTAAAACCCTACCACAGAAAGCTCTGTATTTGGGCTAGTTTTGTTCTTCTCGCAAAGTATTAACAAAAGTCTTAAGGCGAGAAAGGCCTTCTGTCAGATTCTTGTCTGAGGCAGCGTAACTAATACGCACATAGCCCTCAGCGCCGAAGAAAACGCCAGGCACCAGTGCAATACCAAACTCCTTGATTGCTCGCTCACAAAACGCCTCAGAATCAAGGGCAAATTCCTTGATTGATGGAAATGCGTAGAAGGCACCTTCTGGCTCTTCAACAGGAAGTTTCATATCTTGAAGCGCAGAAAGTACAATCTGCCTGCGCTTTTGATAGTTTGTGCGCATAGGCGTGACATCGTAAGAAAGTGCATAGAGAGCAGCTGGCTGCAAAAATGAAGGAACAGAAGACACTAGCTGGGCGTGAACCTTTCCAATATCTGTCGCAAGCTCATCAGAGGTGGCAACCCAACCAAGTCTCCAACCCGTCATTGCCCATGGTTTGGAGAAACTATTTGTCACAATGCAGCGATCAGCTAAGTCTGGATAGAGCTCAACAAAACGTGGAACGTCCTCAACATAGGCAAGCTCTCTATAAACGTCATCACACAAAACATAAAAGCCGTGCTTGCGGGCAAGTTCTGCCACCGCATCAAGCGACTCTTTTGTATAAACACATCCCGTAGGATTGTTCGGAGAAGTCAGCACAATAAGCTTTGTCTTCTCTGAAATCTTTGACTTAAGTTGCTCAGCATCAATCTGGAAATGATTGGCGCTGGTATCAAGCGGCACAACTACACCACGATTAAGCTGGCAGAGTGTCCTGTATACCAGATACGCTGGTTCAGGAATGATAACTTCATCGCCTGGATTCATCAGCGTCAACATAGTTGCAGAAATGGCTTCCGCAGCCCCCACAGTAACGACAATACCGTCTTGACCGACCTTCATACCACG
Source organism: Atopobium sp. (assembly GCA_015259035.1). Lineage (GTDB taxonomy): Bacteria > Actinomycetota > Coriobacteriia > Coriobacteriales > Atopobiaceae > Lancefieldella. The sequence continues at coordinate 3,384 of JABZHC010000040.1, read as the reverse complement.
AGCAGACTCCCAATCGGCAATAGCGCTTCTAAGCTCAGGAGTACCGATGTTAGGTGGATAATGCGTGTTTCCAGCTGCAAGTTCTCTGTCTACTAAGTTACAAATAGGAGCTGGAGTGTCTTCTCCTGGCTCTCCAATAGTTAAAGAAATACATCCTGGTGTTGCAGCAGCAAGTGCCGAGAAACGCCTGATACCAGAGGGTTTGAAAAGCTCTAGTGTTGTATTTCTTGTTAGTGGCATACAAACTCCTCAACATACTTTCAATCCATAATAGTTATCATTTAAATCATACGACACTTGACTGATACGAGGTTCGCATGAAAAGAGTTTTGTCTCTTGGCTTTAAGCTTATTACTGGCCTTCTAAAAAGGGTTCTTGCACCACTTTTCAAATTTGTAGGCGGGCTTTTTGTTCTAGCTTTACTGATTCTTGGTGGATACGTTCTCTACCTGCAGTTTACTTACTATCGCATTCCTGACAATACTCCCGTATCTAATCAAGGTGCTTCTCCTGAGGCTACAACCGTACAGGTAGGCCAAACCTACACAGCTTCGACCTACAACATTGGCTTTGGTGCTTACACCCCTGATTACACCTTCTTTATGGATGAAGGCATCATGCAGGATGGCACACGCACCGTGGGAACTCACGGACGCGCGGTAAGCAGAAACTCCGTTCTTTACACCACAAACGGTGCCCTGAACACCGTTTCTTCTCTGAATGGCGGTACAGCCCCTGACTTTATTCTTTTCCAAGAGATTGATACTTCATCTGACAGAAGTTGGCATGTGAATCAAGTTTCTGAAGCAGAGAGCCGCTTTGGATCCTACGCATCATATTTTGCGCAGAACTTCCACACCGCGTTTCTCGCCTATCCACTTACGGAGTTCCACGGAACCTCCAACTCGGGTATTCTGACGCTTTCAAACGTACTTGCTTCAAGCGCAACTCGTCGTACCTACCCCATTGATGAGTCTTTCCCCACAAAATTCTTTGACTTAGATCGCTGCTTTATGATTACGCGCTATCCCACAAGCGATGGTCATGAGCTGGTACTTATTAACAGTCACATGTCTGCCTACGACAAAGGTGGCACCAGTCGCGCGCAGCAGCTTGCACTTCTGACCAAAATAATGTCTGAGGAGCGCGCTAAGGGTAATTACGTTATTGCGGGTGGCGACTGGAACCATGCCATTTTGGGCTCGCTTACACTCTATCCTTCTGTTCAGCAGGTACCAGACTGGGTAGCAGAACTCAAAGATTCTGATTTGCCAGAAGGCTTTAGTGTTGTAGCTCCAGACAACCTTACCAACGTTCCTACCTGCCGTGGAGATGACATTCCATACGAGAAGGACAAGACGTATACCACCACAGTTGATGGTTGGATTGTCTCGGATAACGTTGTTGCAACCGCCAGAAACATTGACACGCAATTTGCTTACTCGGACCACAACCCGGTTCTGCTGTCTTTCACCTTAAAGAGTAAAGAATAATTTCTGTTTTGTTGTAACCACAACAAAAGCCATATGGAAGTCCTGTCACACTTTGGGTATAAAGTAAGCCGTAGTAGACTTTCTAAACTTATCCGAGAGGAGCCCGTATGGCACAGGTTCTTGATTTAAGCAAATCCGTTTATGAGATTTGCACTAAGTATCCCGTTATTAAAGGCCTCATGGCAGAAAACGGCTTTGCCGAGATTACCGAGCCAGGCCGTCTGCAGACCATGGGACGTTTTATGACCATCCCTAAAGGTTGCGACCACAAAGGCGTAGACCTTGAGGAACTCAAAGCAATCTTCCGCTCTCACGGCTTTACCATTCTTGGTGATGAGGAGCCTGCAGCAGCAGAAACCCCAGCTGACGAGAAACCCGCAGAGGCAGAGAACGCACCTATCGCGCAGACTCCTGAGGAGCGCAAAGCTCTTATCGCCCAGTATCTTGAGCGCCTCAACGACGGTGAGGACATCGAGGCTGTTCGCGAGGACTTTACTCGTAACTTCAAGGACGTCTCTGGCTCAGAGATCTCTAACGCTGAACAGGAGCTCATTGCTGGCGGCGTTCCTATGGAGAAGGTCCTGAAGCTCTGTGACGTTCATGCTGCCCTCTTTGAAGGAAAGGTCTCTTGCGCACCAACAGGCGCTGTTGAAGAGACTCCTGGCCATCCTGTTTGGACCATGCGCCAAGAGAACGACCGCATTCTTGCCTTTATCCACGACCGCGTTGCTCCAGATGTAAAGCGTGCTCGTACGCTTACCGAGTCTTCCAGCAACGAAGAGTGCGCTGGTGTTGCAGCAATTCTAAAGGCTGATATGGACGCCTTTGACGAGGTCTTTGTTCACTACAAGCGCAAGGAAGAACTGCTCTTCCCTCATCTTGAGCGCCACGATATCACTGGTCCTTCAAAGGTTATGTGGGGTAAGGACGACGAGGTAAGAAACGCTGTTAACGGTGCAGAGGCTCTGCTCGAGACTGCATACGGCCAGTATGATGCAGGCCTTATGGCAGCCGTTGCTGACTACCTGGATGAGGCTATTGAGGGTGCTGAGTCCATGGCATCCAAGGAAGAAAACGTCCTCATCCCACTTTCCCTTGAGCACCTAACTGCTACTCAGTGGACCCAGATTGCTGCTGAAGAGAACGAGTTTGGTCACGCATTTGGCGTCAATCCTCCTTCATGGCACGCAGATCCTCTTGAGCTTGCAAACGACAAACTTAAAGAGATGGAAGCCGCAGCCGCTATGGACGAGAATAACGCTGAAGCAGAAGAGGAAGCAATTTCTGCTGACGGTAAGGTTAAGCTCTCTACCGGTGAGTTCACCATTCCGCAGCTTGAGGCTGTCTTTGCAACTATTCCGCTCGACATTACCTTTGTTGACGCTGATGACAAGACACGTTACTTCAGCCACGGCGACACCCGAGCTTTCCCTCGTCCTAAGAGCTGCCTTGGCCGTGACGTATATGACTGCCATCCACCAAAGAGCCAGGAAGCTGTTCGTAGCATCCTCACCGAGTTCAGGAGCGGTCGTAGCGACTCCTCCGAGTTCTGGTTTGAGGTCAGAGATAAGTTCCTCTATGTCCGTTACTTTGCCGTTCGCGATGAAGAGGGCAATTACCTGGGCGCTCTTGAGACCACTCAGGACATCGGACCAATCCGTGCTCTTGAGGGCGAGAACCGCAGAGGTTCTGACAGCTAAGATCTTGCGCACGTAAAGTCCTCGAGTATCCTCAAAAAATTTGTGCGACTTGGTAGGCGATGTGTCCTTTTTAAGGCACATCGCCTACACTATTTCTGGCCAAAAGAGAGGAGCCTCAGTGCTACATCGTTTACTCGGCACTAAATATGCATACGCCATCGTTGCAACTTGTATTGTCGTCATGTTTTTGC
>JABZHC010000003.1 GCA_015259035.1 Atopobium sp. | reverse complement strand
GACATCATCAAAGAGAATGCAAAGACGAGAAGAACTGGCGTTGTCAGTGCCTTAACAATACCCATAACACCAGCACTATCGGTCAAGAATGGTGCGCCAAAGGTAGAGAAATCAAGGCCAGAAACAATGCCTGTAGGGCTTGCGGTAACACCAAGAGGAATACCAGCAAGTACGGCAAGAATAATGCCGATAAGCAGGGAGCCCTTAACACGAGCAGAGTAAAGAACAACTGTTGCAACAATGGAAATTACACCAACGATAAAGGTTGGAGAGAAGATATCGCCAAGAGCAACAAGTGTGGACTCATTAGCAACAATAATACCGCTGTTCTTGAGACCAATCATGGCAATAAAAAGACCTAGGCCAACTGAGATTGCGTGGCGTAGGTTTACAGGGATTGCATCCATGATTGCTTCACGAAGGCCGCAGAGAACTAAAAGAAGAATAGCAATTCCTTCAATGAAGATAACTGCCATTGATGCGTGCCAATCTCCACCAGTAATTGGAGTGAGAGAGAAAGCTACAACAGCGTTTACACCCATACCAGATGCGCAAGCAAGTGGACGGTTAGAGAACAGACCCATCAAAATGGTCATGATGCCGCCACCAAGACAGGTAGCAGTAATAGCTGCCGAAACTGGAACTCCTGCAGCAGCGAGAAGAGCTGGGTTTACTGCAATAATGTATGCCATTGCGAGGAATGTAGTAATTCCAGCCCTAAACTCTTGAGCGGGATTACTGCCACGCTCAGCTACCTTAAAGAACTTCTCCATTAAGCTCTTCCTTCCTAAAGAGGCTTTTCCTTTATGCAAGCGCTGAAGCGCTTATCACCAAAATAAGAAATTATTGAACACCGCTTGAACCAAAACCGCCTGTACCGCGATCGGTCTGGTCAAGCTCATCAACCTCAACAAGTTGTACAACCGGAACTTGCTGAATTACAAGCTGTGCAATGCGCTCGCCGCGCTCAATATGAATAGTTTCTTTACTATCGAGGTTAATAGCGCAAACCTTAAGCTCACCGCGATAATGAGCATCAATAAGGCCTGGAGTATTTGCCATAGAAAGGCCCTTTTTAAGGGCAAGACCGCTTCTAGGCTGAACAAATCCTGCGTATCCATCAGGGATTGCAATAGCTAAACCAGTGGAAATAAGTTTGCGCTCAAAAGGAGCAAGATCAACATCTTCAGCACTTCTAAGATCTAATCCAGCGTCTCCTGTATAGGCGTACGAAGGTAGCTCAACAGTAGGATCAAGGCGTTTAATAGGTAGCTGGATGTCAAAATTGCTCATTAATTCAGGCTCCTTAATTCTGCGCTAAATTCATCAACATCTTTGAAGTCTCTATAGACAGAAGCAAACCTAATGTATGCAACTTTATCGAGCATTACTAGGTTTTTAAGCACAATGCTTCCAAGATCTTCAGATTTAATCTCGTATTGACCCTTATCTCTAATCTGAGACTCAATACCATCAATAAAATGATCAAGAGAAGCAACAGAGATATCTCTCTTTACTGTTGCAGCAACAAGACCTCTCATAAGCTTCTGTCTATCAAAAGGCTCCTTGTGACCGTCTTTCTTAACAACGGTGATAGGAATCTCTTCTAAGCGCTCATAGGTTGTAAAACGAAACTTACAGGACATGCACTCGCGACGCCTTCTAATGGCATCGTTATTCTCAGATGAGCGAGAATCAATAACCTTTGACTCTTCGTGACCGCATTTTGGACAACGCATGGAATCCCCTTTTTTCGTATAAAAGGAAGATACCATTTTACGCAGGTATTGACTGCTATCAACACAGAATTCTGAGAGAAATTTACATAAATATTTACTATTTAGATACAGAAGGAATCTCTAAGGTTTGTCCAGCTCTTAAAAGAGAAGAATCGAGATTATTTCTTTCTCTAATCCAACTTACTTGCTGCTCTGTAGAGACGCCCTCAATTGGGTTGCTCTCTGCAATTGACCACAACGTATCATTGCTCTGAACGGTAATTGTTTGTGAAGCGCTATCCATTACAGATGTTGCAAATGAATTAAGAGCAGTTGTACGAAGGAAAGAAATCGCAAACATCAGAATAAATGATGCGGTAACAATAAGACCTGCAATAAAAGCCTCTTTGTTAGTCAGCGTCTTTACGTAAGAGACTTCCTCAAGCTGAGGTGCAACGGAACCCTTCTTTGCGCCGCCTTCAATAACCTTGAATGCAGGCTTATAAGAAGCAAGTGCTGAAGTGCCGTTAACCTGATACATCTTTGACTGATACATACGCCTCATATCATTTCCTTCCGTAATAGTTTTTACGGAACTAGTTATATCTAATACACCGGACAAAAAGTCATGTCCGAACGTTTGTACTAATAATATGTAGTACATTTGTTCGTGTCAAGAAAAAATAGAACATTCGTTTGATTAATTTTTAGAACACGTGTATTATTACTAAAAAGAAAAAGGAGGCTCATATGCCAAAGGGCAAACTCAGCAAGCGTCAGGCAGCAATTTATGAATACATCTGTTCATACACAGATCAACACGGCTATCCCCCTTCAGTAAGAGAGATTGGTGCTGCTGTTAATCTTGCATCTCCTTCAACTGTCCATATGCATCTAAAGGTCCTGGAGCAGTTTGGCCTTATTGATAGAGACCCAAAGAAGCCTCGTACTATGAAGATTGTTCCCCAGGCTTCTAGCACTTCTGACGCAGCAAAGCTCGCTCCAGTAACGCAAGATGTAGCTAATAATGTCATTAGTCTTCCTCTTGTAGGACGTGTTGCTGCAGGCACACCTATTCTTGCTGAGCAAAACGTTGAGGAATCTCTATCTCTTCCAACAAGCATTGTTGGAGATTCAAGCTCTTTCATTCTTCGCGTACGTGGAGAATCAATGATTAACGCTGGTATTTTTGATGGTGATTATATTGTTGTAAAAGAGCAGCAAGATGCCCATGACGGAGAAATCGTTGTTGCTCTCATTGATGACTCTGCGACTGTTAAGACATTCTATAGAGAAAATAATCGTATTCGTCTTCAGCCAGAAAACGATTTTATGGAGCCAATCTACGTACAGAATCCTGTCATTTTAGGTAGGGTTACTGCACTTATTAGATCAATTTCATAGTCACAGTATGGGTGTGGAATTAGAACAATCCAAAGGTAGAGTAACTTTCTTTGATACTATTCGAGGAATCTCAGTGGTATCAATGATACTGTTTCACTTTACCTATGATTTGTTCTTTATCTCTCACATCAAGCTTACGTGGTTTACTCCTTTAGTCATGCAAATTTGGGTGCCTTCAATTTCGTATCCCTTTATTTTTATTGCTGGCTGCATGTGTGCTTTTTCAAAAAATTCCTTTAAGCGAGCAGGTGTTTACGGGCTTGTTGCTCTTGCAATATTCGCAGCTACTACCTTTGCAAATATTGATACTCCTATTAACTTTGGAATTTTCTTCTGCATGGCTTCATGCACCTTGGTAGAAGCTCTTATTTCACGTTTCGCTATTCCGCCCAAAGGGTATGCAGCGGCAATTCTTTTTCTTTTGTTATTTGTTATCTGCATTCCAATTTCTGCTGGTCACATTGGTATAGGTAACATAGTTTTCTCGTTACCTAAAGAGTTGTATCAAACACCGTATTTAGCCTGGGCGGGATTTCCTTCTCCAACTTTTTCATCTGGAGATTACTATCCATTGCTCCCCTATTTATTCTTGTATGTAAGTGGAGCTGCGTTTAACAGACAGTTCAAGGCAGAAGGCTATCCTAACTGGATCAAAACATTTTCCCTTCCCCTTATAACAGAAATGGGAAAACATTCGCTTATCGTTTATATTTTGCACCAACCAATATTGCTGCTCATTGCCTTATTCGTCAGTCAGAATATCGTCCTCTGACACCACATAAGGCTCTAAAAGTGCCTGCATATAGGTGTCGGCTTTAACTGATAGCAAAAGACCTTCAGCAACGTATTGCTCGTGTAGAAGCTGACATCTCTCGTGAACGGACTTAACAAGAGCGCCTTTGTTAAACGGAATAAGTGCACTAACCACCTTGTCGCCGGCGCTAGCTATTTCTTGAATCTTGTGGAGAAGGCCGTTAATGCCCATACCTTCCTGAGCAGAAATAAATACAGCTTCTGGATAGAGCGCTCTGAGCATTTGGAGCTCTTGCTCATCAATTAGGTCTACCTTGTTTAATACAAGAATCTGATCACTTTTGTCAGCCTCGATGTCTTTCAAAATACTACGAACAACTGCTATTTCTTTAGAAAGATTCTTATCAGTTGCATCAGCAACAAGCAGCAGAAGATCAGCTTCTTGAGCTTCAACCAGCGTAGACTTAAACGACTCAATCAGATTAGTTGGAAGCTTTTGAATAAATCCAACAGTATCCGTAAGAACAATCTTTCTGCCTTCATCAAGAGAAAGCGCTCTGGTAGTTGGATCAAGAGTTGCAAAGAGCTCATCTTTTGCATATACATCCGCGCCTGTGAGTTGATTCAAAAGCGTTGATTTACCAGCATTGGTATATCCAACAAGTGAGACACTAAACGTTCCAGAATTCCACCTGGACTTAGACTGAACTTCTCGCCTTTGACTGAGCTGCTTGAGCTCATTTTTTAAGGTTGAAATGCGCTTTCTAATAAGGCGACGGTCAACCTCAAGCTGGCTTTCACCCTGGCCAAAACGGCTACCAATACCACCGCGAGTTTGCTCACCCACCAGGTGACTCCACATGCCACGGAGCCTTGGAAGTACGTACTGAAGCTGTGCGAGCTGTACCTGAAGGCGACCCTCTTTGGTACGTGCATGAATACCAAAAATATCAAGAATCAGCGCTGTTCGGTCAATGACTTTAACAGGCTCTCCAAGCAATTTTTCTAGGTTAGATTGCTGAGAAGGCGTTAGCTCATCATCAAAGATGACCACGTCAGTATTAGTGTTTCTAACCAGAGAAACAAGCTCCTCTGTTTTACCTTTGCCGATAAACGTTTTTGGAATGGGTGAGTCAAGTTTCTGCGTTAAACGCATAAAGACTTCAGCGCCATCGGTTTGGGTAAGGCGCTCAAGCTCGTCCATTGATTCTTCAAGCGACCAATCGCTTTTACCGCAATCAACGCCTACAAGAATTGCTCGTTCAACTTTAGGAGCGGTAGAAAATGGAACAAAACGACCCATAAACTCCCCATCTAAGACAAGGTAAATACGTTAGTTTTTGATGCGTCCTACTAGCATTGTACGTCAGCATGCTGCGCAAGAATCAGCTCGAGCGCATCCTTGGCTGTGAGTTGATCCATATCAAGCCACCTTACTCGACCATCTCGTTTAAGCCAAGAAATCTGTCGCTTTGCATACTGTCTGGTATGCTGCTTAATAAGCTCACGCGTTTGTTCAAGCGACTGTTCACCAGCAAAATACGCAAAGAACTCTTTGTAGCCAATTGCCTGCCCAGCCGTGCAATTTTCAGAGAGGCCTGACTCAATAAGCGCTTGAACCTCTTCAACAAGCCCTTGATCAAACATAAGGTCAACTCGGAGGTTTATTCGCTCATAAAGACGCTGACGGTCCATCGTAAGACCCCATATCTGGGCGTCAAAGTACGGTGTATGAGCCTTTAAACCCTCATGATGAGTAGCATACGACTTGCCCTCTTCCAAGAGCTCTAAAGCCCTTACAACGCGTCGTACGTTATTTGGATGGATAAGCTCTGCACTTGCTGCATCTTTTGTGGCGAGAAGTTCGTGCAAGCCCTCAGCACAAAGCTCTTCTGCAAGCTTTTCATAACGAGTACGTACAGGAGACTCGATTGACCCTGAGGGAAACTCCATCTGGTCGATAATCGAATCAAGATAAAGACCGGTTCCGCCGCAGAATACAGGTGTTTTACCAGCATTAATAAGCTTATGAGCTTCTTCACGGGCTGCCACTTGAAACATCTGGACAGAATATTCTTCTGAAATGTTGGCACAATCTACCATGAGAAGAGGAACTTCTCGCTCCTCAGCAGGAGTTTTAGCAGTACCAATATCCATGCCACGATAAACCTGCATTGCGTCAACAGAAATGACAGAGGTCTCAAGCTTCTTGGCTACCAGCTCAGACAAGGAGCTTTTGCCCGAAGCAGTGGGGCCTACAATGCAGATAACCGAGCCATGGGAGCTCATCGTGGATCAGACTCCATGGTTCCGCGCAAATACCAGGTACGAGCCTCATCAATATGAACATCAACAATTTTGCCGATAAGATCTTCTGGCGTGTAACCTTCTGGCAGATTGAAGTGAACTGTTTGGTTCTTCTCGCTATGTCCCACCATGACAGTATCGTCACGCTTGGAAGTGCCTTCAACAAGAACTGCCTGCGTCGTATTCAAATCTACCTGGTTAGCGTCATGTGCCTGCTGAGCAACAAGCTCGGCAAGTCTGTCAAAGCGCTCCTGAATGACCTCGTGAGGCGTGTTGTCCTCGTATTTTGCCGCGGGAGTTCCTGGACGCTTAGAATAAATGAAGGTGTACGCAGAAGAGTAACCAGCCTCTTTGACCAAAGAAAGCGTATCTTCAAAGTCTTCCTCGGTCTCTCCTGGGAAGCCCACAATAATGTCAGTTGAAAGCGCCAGTCCTGGAATAGCTGCACGAAGGCGAGAAACCACGTCTAAGTACTCTTCTCGTGTATAGCTGCGGTTCATCTTTTTGAGAACACGCGTAGAGCCGCTTTGAACCGCAAGATGAAGATGAGGCATGACAGCTGGCGTTTCCTTCATAGCCGCAATAGTCTCATCGGTTAGATCCTTTGGATTTGAAGAAGTAAAACGAATACGTTCAACACCCGTCTGACCCACGGCACGCAAAAGCTCTGCAAAACGAGGCTTACCGTAAAGGTCACGGCCATATGAGTTAACGTTTTGGCCAAGAAGGGTAATCTCACGAACGCCATCTGCGACAAGACGCTCGCACTCACCAATAACAGCTTCAAAGGTGCGGCTGCGTTCACGACCGCGAACGTAAGGAACAATGCAATACGTGCAGAAATTATTGCAGCCGGTCATGATAGGCACCCAAGCGTGATACTGCTGAGCGCGGTTACTCGGCAGGTCTGTGGAGAAGCCCTTGCCCTCCTCGGAGGTGTCTACGGCCACACGGTCATTCTCGCCCCTAAATACGCTGGTGAGAAGTGCTGGCAAGCTTGCAAGTGCGCTGGTGCCAAACACAACGTCAACGGCTGGAACTTTTTCACGGAGCTTCTCGCCATCGCGCTGCGCAATACAGCCGCCAATAGCAACAACGCGCTTGCCTGATGGAGGCGTTGGAGCGCTGACCATGGCAGAAGCCTGACCGTAGAGGCGCTGATCAGCGTTCTCACGGACGCTACAGGTCATAAAGATGACAATATCAGCGTCATCGGTATCTGAAACCTCATTGCAGCCACAAGCCTCAAGCAGACCAGAGACTCGCTCTGTATCGTGCAGATTCATCTGGCAGCCAAAAGTTTTGATGTGATATGTTTTTCCTACGAGCTCGGAATTTTCAATCATGCTTAAAGTACCTCGTTATACTCAGTGGAACTAACAGCTGGAGTCTGCGTATCAGGGGCAGACAGTGTGTGGACATAAATGGCAATTTTAATTGCAGTTCTACTCTCCCCTGCAATTTCAATATCAGAAAACGTTGGAGCACAGGTAATGTCCAGACCACACGGAATCAAGAATCCGCGGGCAATGGCAACAGCCTTGATGCCCTGGTTGACAGCACCTGCACCAATGCACTGGAGCATAACAGGCTCATTATCTTTAACCAGGCCCGCAATAGCTCCTGCTACAGAAGCTGGTGAAGACTTACTTGAAACTTTAAGCAAACCCATGAATGCTCCAATTATTGTGCGTTTGTTCTACTCTTGCGACTCAATATCAAAAGTCACAACAATCTTGTTTTTACTTACACGAACACGAGGCTCAGCTGTCAAAGAAACATAGTATTTCTCAGACAACTCAGCAAAACTCTGCTCCATCTTTCGAGAAAAACTGCTGATATCAGCCTTGCTCATCTTGAGGCCTCGATGGTCTTTCATCAGATCAACTTCGCGAGAAACCCCTTCAGGTTCAGTTGAATGGCTGACCTGTGCATACACACTACGCAAAGGCTTAATCTGCTCAGCAATAATTCTGTGAGCAGTTCTATCTGACATAGAAAGACCAAGAGACTTACAAATCTCAGAAAGCTCTGTTGCATCTGCTGCAGCCCTGAAGCGCTCGAGAATAGGAACGTTCTCAAAGCCTTCAACAAATAGCAGGTCAGCGATATCAAGCGTCTGCGCAATTCTGCGACGGGCAGTAGCTGCAATCTCTGCAGCAGAGCCCAGCATTACCTCACACGAGCCTTTAACCTCAAGCGCAAAGTCACAGCAGGTACGAATAATGTTATGAGGACCTTTAACGGTTGTTTTGAGTCCGTCCTCATTTAAACCACAAGTTGGCCAAGTAGACTGGTCTACTCGCTCGGAAATTTTAGTAGTGTCTACCACAATCTGTATAACAGAGCCGAGTCCTGGAGCAGAAGCCACAACCTGAGCTGATTCGCAGTTTTCTTTGATTGAATAGAGAGCCATGCCTCGGCCATGAATTCCCCAACGGTCCATATGCATGCTCTCAAGCTTTGAAGTTACACGAGCTTCAAAGATTTTCTCCTGCATGTCTTTTGGAATGCCCTGACCATCATCAAGCATGGTGATAGTTCTGAGCGCACCTTCTTTTGACGTTGCAACATAAATGTGACGAGCACCAGCATCGCGAGAATTACGCAAGAGCTCGATAACAATATCTTCTACCGAACGAATATCATGCTTTGCCTGTCTACGCTCTGCTTCTGCTACGCGTAAACGAACGTACCCCGCGCCGAGGGATTCCTCGACACGGAGTGCGCGCTCACCTCCCATGGAGGCGACAAAACCTGTTAAGTCAGTAGAGGTGGCTGCCATAAATTACTTAGCAACGTCTACAGCACGAGACTCGCGAATAACAACAACGCGAACCTGTCCTGGGTATTCCATCTCGTCCTCAATTTGCTTAGCAATATCGTGAGCAAGAACAGTTGCCTCGGAATCGCTAATCATCTGAGGCTCAACCATTACGTGAAGCTCACGGCCAGCCTGCATTGCATACGTACGCTCAACGCCCTCGTGTGCGTTGGAGATAGCCTCAAGCTTCTCAAGGCGCTTGATGTAGTTCTCAGCAGACTCACGACGAGCACCAGGACGTGCAGCAGAAATAGCGTCTGCAGCCATAACAAGCATGTCAAGAACAGTGTTTGGCTCAATATCTGCGTGATGAGCCTCAATGGCGTGAACAATCTCTGGACGTTCACCATGGCGACGAGCAAGATCTGCACCAATTACAGCGTGTGGACCCTCAACCTCGTGGTCAATTGCCTTACCAAGGTCATGGAGCAGACCAGCACGCTTAGCTGGAGCAGGCTCAAGACCAAGCTCTTCAGCCATAATGCCGCAAAGTACTGCAACCTGAACAGAGTGAGCAAGAACATTCTGACCGTAAGAAGTACGGTAGCGAAGCTTACCAAGAGTCTTTACGATCTCTGGATGAAGATCGTGAATACCACAATCAAATGCAGCCTGTTCACCAGCCTCAAGAACACGCTCGTTAACAAGAGCCTCAGCCTTCTTGTAGAGCTCCTCAATACGTGCTGGATGAATACGACCGTCTGCAATGAGGTTCTCAAGTGCAACACGAGCGGTCTCACGGCGGACTGGATCAAAACTTGAAAGAACTACAGTCTCTGGAGTGTCATCAATAACAAGAGAAACACCAGATACCTGCTCGAAGGTACGAATGTTTCTACCCTCACGTCCAATGATTCTACCCTTTAGATCGTCAGATGGGATATGGACGGAAGTTACTGTAATCTCAGAAGCCTGATCTGCAGCAACACGCTGAATAGCGGTAGAAATAATCTCACGTGCAGTTTTATCTGCCTGTGCACGAACGCGCTGCTCAGACTCACGAAGAATCATAGCCTCATCGCGAACACTTTCAGAACGAACACGAGACAGAAGCTCATCATGAGCCTCATCTTTTGTAAGAGCTGCAATGCGCTCAAGCTCTTGAGACTGCTGAGAAACAAGAGAATCCAAATCGTTCTTACGACGATCAAGCTGGCCCTGAAGGCTGGAGAGCTGATGCTCACGCTTCTCTAGTGCATCAGTACGGTGATCAAGGGACTCTTCACGCTGAAGAATACGATTCTCCATGCTACGAAGCTCACTTTTACGTTTTTTCTCATCTGCCTCTGCTGCCTGCTTAAGCTGCAGAACTTCTTCTTTAGCCTCAAGAACAGCTTCTTTTTTAACTGTTTCTGCCTGGCGAGCTGCTTCAGAAGCAATACGATCTGCATTAGTCTGAGCATCTTTTAACTGCTGTTCTGCAGTTTTAATCTTTGAATTACTAATGTTAGAGAGTACGCCGTATGCAAGGCCTACTCCCACAAGAAGGCAAACAATGCCTACTGCTGCTAATTCCATACCTACTCCTCAAATGGCGATTACAAAAGTGTTCAGGAGACTTTAGACACAACAGTATCTAAAGAACCCGCCATGAGCAGGATTCATTGGCTGGTCATGCCACATTCAGAGATAGATCAAATGTATGAGATACCTACTGTATACGTGACGCTGGTTGCCCAGCGGAAATGAGCCTATTCACGGCATATTTATCGTATAGAGCATTGTAACTTTTGTCAATAAATAGCAGGTAGGAAAAGTAAATCACACCAATACAACAGACTTATAAGCTAAGCAAATATAATCATTCAAATGTGGCGTTTTCATCCAAAATCTTTTTAGCAACAGATGATGCTATAGAAAATGAATATCCCTTTGTGGCGAGAAACCTGACAAGCTTCTCATAATCATTTTTTCCCGACAGGTGTTTTCTCTGGGCCAAAGAATACGCAACTTCAAATTCATCCACGTCAGAAAAATAAGCGTCAGGCCATCCAGGGAGCGTCTCAACTTCAATCCCTTTTTTAGAAATTTCAGTTTTAATTTTAAGAGGACCCCAGCCTTGCGAAATTTTAGAACGTATATAGACGTCTGCAAAACGACTGTCATTAATCAAACCAACTTCAACAGCCCTCTGCACTGCAGGGTCTCTTACATTCTTTTGATAGCCATCAAGCATGAGCTTTTTTTGAAGCTCAGCTGTAGAGTAGTCCCTTTTTACAATCAAAGCCTCAATGCGAGCTTTAATACACTGTGTTGAAATCTCTTTTAGCTCATACAGAAACTCATTACGAGAAGAAGGTGTAAAAACACCATCTTTCTCTTTGTTCTGAAGAGCACGAGCTACTGTTGGAGGGACAAAGAATTCCTCCGTCCCTCCAACTTCAGTTTCTAAAAATATCTTTGCCTTAGGCTTTGCCTGACCTAGAACGGCCTGTTTCTTTTTTGGAAGCTCAATCGTCCAAGAAATTTCTGACATTATTCAGCAGAATCTTCCGTTGCAACCGGAGTGCCAACTTCAGAATCTTCATCAAATACAAGGCCACAAGCAACTCGTACTTTGTGATCAATCTCTTCCATGAGATCTGGATTGGCAGTAAGGAAAGATTTAGCTGCTTCTCTACCCTGGCCAAGACGCTCACCCTCATAGGTGAACCAAGCTCCAGACTTGTTAACAATCTCAAAATCAACAGCCATATCAAGAATGGAGCCCTCTTTGGAGATGCCTTGACCGTACATAATGTCAAACTCAGCAACCTTAAAAGGTGGAGCAACCTTGTTCTTTACAACCTTGACGCGAACACGGTTACCAACGTTTTCTCCATTTACCTTAATGCTGTCAACACGGCGAATATCCATACGGACAGTGGAGAAGAACTTCAGAGCCCTACCACCGGAAGTGGTCTCTGGGCTTCCAAACATTACGCCAATCTTCTCTCTAAGTTGGTTAATGAAAATACAGAGTGTATTAGACTTTGAAAGTGAGCCGGCTAACTTACGGAGGGCTTGACTCATGAGACGAGCCTGAAGGCCAACGCTAGAATCGCCGATTTCTCCCTCAATCTCTGCACGAGGAACAAGAGCAGCAACGGAGTCTACAACTACAACATCAATAGCGCCTGAGCGAACAAGCATGTCGCAAATCTCTAAAGCCTGCTCACCAGTATCTGGCTGAGAAATTAAAACATCATCAATATCAACGCCAATACGAGCCGCATAGCCTGGGTCTAGTGCGTGCTCTGCGTCAATAAAAGCAACAACACCACCTAGCGCCTGAGCTTCTGAAAGAATTTCTAGAGAAAGAGTTGTCTTACCAGAGGACTCTGGGCCATAAATCTCTACGATACGGCCGCGAGGAACGCCGCCAATACCCAATGCTGCATCAAGAGCAAGTGAGCCAGTTGGAATAGCCTGAATATCAAAGGCAGGACCACCCTCACCTAAACGCATAATGGCGCCTGCACCAAATTTCTTCTCGATCTCTGCTGTAGTTGAAGAGATAACCTCATCCCTCTCATCACCAGTAGTACGAGCTTTGATCTCTTTTGAAACTGCCTTTTTAGCCATGAATACTCCTTGCTCTTTCTGATACCACGATAATATAAGAACAGACGTTCTATGTCAACGTCAAACATATACTCTATAGAGGGAATTTGTCTGAATTCTTACCTCTCTTTTTCCGCTCTTGAGCAGCAAGTTTCTTCTGAATTACAAATTTGTCTGTATAAGTCCTGCATAGACGCAGAAATTAAGAGGCTCAAAACTAGTTTGTTTTGAGCCTCTCTATTAAAATCGGATTTTAAGCCTTCACAATTGCTTCATGAATTAATTGCAAAGCCTGCAAAACAGCAGCTTCTCGCACCTGTTCTCTATTACCAGAAAAATGTTTGCAGACCGTATGGGTAAAGTTTTTGCTGTTAATGCCAAACCAAACTGTTCCAACTGGTTTACCAGGTTCTTCTCCTGTTGGTCCTGCTATTCCTGTAACGGAAACTGCAATATCTGATCCAATAACGTCTCTAACGCCCGAAGCCATTTGAGCTGCGCAGAGCTCAGAAACAGCGCCAAGAGACGGTTCATCAAAAATGTCTTTTGAAACGCCTAATACCTTTTGCTTAATCTCAATGGTATAGCTTACAACAGAGCCCTTAAGTACGCTTGATGATCCAGAGATGGCTGTAAGAGCGCCCGCGACAAGTCCTCCCGTACAAGACTCGGCTGAAGCTACGGTAATACCTGATGCAAGGGCATCTGAAATAACACTTTGAGCTTCTTTCAGAACTTCTTCAGAGAACATGGTCTTCCTTACTTTTAATAAGATTTGATACAAAAGCGGCGCCTCAGTGAGACGCCATCTTGTTAAACTTCAGCAATGTATTGCCACGACTTTACAAAGTAGTCAATTCCTGACCAGGCCGTTAGAACTACTGCAACCCACATAGATGCGTTGAAGATAAAGAGCAAAACATCCTGAATCATTCCACCAGGAATACTAGGCAAGAAGAGTAAACCACAGATAGCAACCATAGTTGTTGCGGTCTTCCACTTACCCAAGTCAGAAGCTGCAATAACAACTCCCTTTGAAGCAACAACCATCCTAAGGCCCGATACCAAAAACTCACGTGCAACAATCACTAAGAGCACCCAGGGAGAGACCATATGCCACTCCAGAAGCACAAAAAGAGCTACAACAACAGCGAGTTTATCGGCAATTGGATCTAAGAACTTGCCAAAGGTAGTAACTTCATTTCTACTACGGGCAAGGTAACCATCAAGCTTATCGGTCAAAGAAATGACAACATAGCCGATAAAAACAAGAAAAGCTCCAAGTTTAAAACCAGGTGTTGCCAGAGAATCTGCCAGAGATACACCTAAAAGCTGCGCCAAGAGAAGCCAAAAGGGCACTAAGACCACACGAGCACAGGTAACAATATTTGCAGGTGTCCAAATTGTCTTTGATGACATGACCTATCCCCAACTAAACGGTTTTCTCGCCAGACTGTGTGTCTGTAGTGTCTACAATCTCGCCAATTATTTCATAGCAGAAAGAATCTACCAGGTCACAAAGGACGATATCTCCGACTGCGGCCTCTCCTTCTGCAATGTGAACAGCGCCATCACAGTCTGGAGCCTGGAACCACGTGTGGCCGATAAGCTCAGTGCCCTCGTCAGATTCTTCAATTCCGTCAATAATGACCTCGCAGCGCTCGCCAACGTGACGAGCGGTGGCAGCAAAGCCAAGCTGCTCTACAAGGTCAAGCAGGCGCTGGGTACGCTCAATCTTTACCTCGTCAGGAACCTGATCAGACATCTTTGCGCCTAGAGTTCCCTCTTCTGGCGAATAGGTAAAGACGGACGTGTAGTCAAACTCCTGCTCCTGAATAAAGTCATAGAGCTCGTCTGATTCTTCGTCGGTCTCACCTGGGAAGCCACACATTCCGGTAGTACGAAGAACCATGCCAGGAATCTCTGTTCTGAGGCGATCAAAAAGTTCACGAAGCTCTTGCGTAGAGCCGGAGCGACCCATGCGCTTAAGAATTCGCTCGTTGCAGTGCTGAATTGGAATGTCAATGTAAGGTAGAACCTCAGGCGTATCACGAATGGTGCTGATAAGCTCATCAGTCATGCCTTCTGGCTGCAGATACAAAACGCGAATCCAGCCCTTATACGGACGGACTACCTCAGCAACTTGCTGCATAAGCTTAGCGAGCGTTGGCGTCTGACCATCTGCTGTATCAGGCATATCCGAGCCCCAGATACCAGTGTCCTGGCCAATCAGAATGACCTCACGAACACCACCTTCCATCAGCTCATGCACCTCTTGAAGAATCTCTTCAGCAGGCCTTGAGTGATAGTGGCCACGAATATACGGAATAGCGCAGAAAGCGCAAAATCTGTCACAGCCCTCAGAAATCTTTACAAATGCACTGGCGCCATCAATGGTGCGCAACATGCCGTGAGCGGAAACAATAGACTGCGTTGGCTCAGGGATATTCAAAACGTCTGCGACAACGCTCACAATGCCGTCCTCTTGATCTGCGGGAACAAAAGCAGCAACCTCAGGAAGCTGCTCATTAAGTTCTGCGCCATATCGAGAAGGCACGCAGCCACACATAATAATGGGCAGCTTACGCACTCCCTCAGAAGCGCCCTCGGCAATCTCAAGGGTAGTCTCAATAGACTCTTCTGTTGCAGAGGCCAAGAACGAGCAGGTATTGATAATTGCAACATCTGCTGACTCTGGATCTGCAACTTCACCAAAACCAGAGGCCAAAAGACGCGCACGCATGCGGTCTGTATCAACCTCGTTTTTAGCGCATCCTAACGTGATGTATAGGACGTTGTAGCCCCTATCGATAGTTGTTGAACTGGAGGGGCTGGCCATAGTCTTTCTCCTTAAGGCTTGCAATCACAGACTGAAGAACATCGCGAGAAGCGCTAGAAACACGCAGCTTATCGCCCTCAACGGTTGCCTTAGCCTTAACTTTCATATCACGAATATCTTTAGCAATCTTCTTGGCGGTCTCCTGGTCAATACCAGAAACAATGGAGCCAATCTGACGCACGGTAGAACCTGCTGCTGGAATGGGGTCTCCCCAACGAATAGCAGTCAGATCAATTCCACGCTTTACCAGCTTGGAGCCAAGAACATCCCTAACCTGAGATGCAACAAAATCTGCAGGAGCTTCAATAGTAAACTTGCCCTCTTTCTTAGAGAGCTCAAGTGTTGCACCAGAATCTTTTAGATCGTAGCGCTGGGTAAGCTCACGAGCTGCCTGCTGAAATGCATTATCAACTTCCATCATGTCTACTTCAGACACAACGTCAAAGCTTGATTCTTTAGCCATTTCCCCTCCATAGTACCTGGGCGAGAAGAACTTCTCGCCCTATGGCGTTTAGTTATTTGAATTGCTGTTGGAATTCTGGTTGTTAGTTGTACCAGTAGTTCCGCTAGTTGTACTTGTTGACGTGCTGTTTGTTTGAGTTCCTGAAGCGTTTGTACCGTTAGCATCAGCAGGCTTAGTACCCTGAATGGTCAAGGTGCCAATACCAGAAGCATTTGCGTCAAATGGTTTAGCAGTACCATTAACGGTTACCGCAACAGCACCAGGAGTACCTGCAAGAACAGTCATGGAGTCAGTGACGGTGTACGTCTGAGACCATGGGCCGGTAATAGCGTCAGCCTCAACACTCTTGCCGTCAACCGTAATCTCAACCCAGCTGGTCTGACCATCTGCAACAGTAACCACTACGGTAGTCTGCTTAGGAGTCTCTTCCTTCTTTGGCTCAGTTGTAGTGGTGCTCTTAGAAGTATCAGTAGAATCCTTCTTAGAGGTGTCCGTGTTGCTATTTGTGGTAGTGGAATTCTTAGAAGAATCAGTTGTTGAGTTATTAACGCTTACCGTTTTAGTTGTAGTAGGCGTAGTGCGAGCTGTCATGCAGGAACGAACGCTAAACAGCAAAACGGCAGTAATAATCACAACAACAAGAGCAAATACGGTAGCAATGGTGCGTCCTGTATCAGAGAAATAATTCTGAAGTGCACCCATAACGCCTGGTCTTTGAGGAGCACGGCGCTGTTGGGCAGCGGCGCTAGATGGCTGGCGACGGCGAACATTAGGCCTATCTACCTGCGCAATATTTCTAGAGCCACGGCGACCGGAAATAGTAGATGCTCGCTCATAAGGATCAGTTACATTGTCATAGCGAAGGTCATCGGTGTAATCGCTTGGAGCAACAGTTCTTCTGGTTACATCGTCTTTATAAGCTGGCATGCTAACGCCCGCAATACCTACACGTCTGCGCTGAACACCGCCACGTGTACGACTTGCCATGGTCTTCTGGCGAGAAGCCTCTTCAATACCGGCGTTATACGCATGACCTGTGGCGTAACGAGAATATGAGTAACCACCAGCATCCTCCTCAGATGCCTGAGCACCCAGAGGCACACCGGTTTGCCTGGAGCGAACACCAGACGTAGTTGCAAATGCGCCCATATCGCCAGCCGGTCCTCCCGATGTGGGGAGAAGACCGTGGTACTGTACGTACGCCTTTGGCCTGCTACCAGACTCGTTTACGACGTCATAGCCAGCAATGCCACGACCAGACTGGGTATCGCGGGTACGGCGACGCAACTCATGAGAATAGGTGCCGTTTTCAAACTCGTAGCTCTCTTCCTGGAAGAGGTCTACGATCTCACGCGGATTAAGACCTAGGTAGCGAGCATACGAAGAAAGCATGCCCTGAGCATAGCCGCTCTGAGGCATATTCTTAAAATCGCCTTCCTCAAAAGCAATAAGTGCCTGCTCCTTGAGGCGAAGAATCTTTGATGCTTGAGTGATAGAAAGCCCGAGCTGACGTCTACGTTCTACGAGCATCTCACTAAAACGAGGGCGTGGCATGCTTACTCTACCTCCCTATAGGCAGCGTCTTGAACTTTGAGCTCTTCAAGAGCATCTTTATCGATAAGAACTTCTCGAGGCTTTGATCCGTTAGCTGGGCCAACAACACCTTTTGCCTCAAGCATATCCATAATTCTACCAGCACGAGCATACCCAACAGAGAGCGCTCTTTGCAAACTAGATGTAGAACCTAGCTGAGAATCCACAATAATGCGAGCAGCTTCCCAAATAAGTGGGTCGTCTGCCTGTGCCATACCGCCAACTCCCCCAACGCCATCAGCCTGTGTTGGAGTTGCAACAGTCAAAATGTTGTCGTGATATTCTGCGGTGCGCTGAGTACGAATGTACTTAACGGTCTCCTCGATTTCCTCGTCAGAGACCCAGCAACCCTGAGCGCGATTAGGCTTCTTACCACGAAGCTTAACCAGCATATCGCCTTTACCCAGCAGCTGTTCCGCGCCCTTTTGATCCAGAATAATACGGGAGTTCAAAGAGTTATCAACAGAGAGTGCAACGCGGTTATCGATGTTTGCGCGGATCAGACCAGTTACAACGTCAGCAGAAGGACGCTGTGTTGCAACAATCAGGTGAATACCTGCAGCACGACCAAGCTGAGCAATACGGACAATGGAAGACTCAACGTCTTTGCCCGCAACCATCATAAGGTCAGCAAGCTCGTCGATGACAATAACAAAGTATGGCATGTGCTTTGGAGGGTTCTCCATATCAGCGTACTTATCGCCATCAACATTTCTGTTGTACGTCTTAATGTCACGAACCTTATAGTGCTCAAATACCTTCAGGCGGCGCTCCATCTCGGTGACGCCCCACTGAAGGGCACTTGCTGCCTGCCTTGGCTCAGTAACAACTGGGACATACAGGTGAGGAAGGCCGGCGTAACCCGTAAACTCAACGCGCTTTGGGTCAACCATAATAAGGCGAACCTGCTCTGGAGTTGCGCGCATGAGCATAGACATGACAATAGCGTTGAGCAGGACAGACTTACCAGAACCGGTAGTACCTGCTACCAGCAAGTGAGGAAGGCTGGCAAGGTCAACAACAATTGGCTTGCCCTCAGAATCGCGACCAAAGGCGCACTCAAGAGGACCGCCCTTTGCAAACGGAAGAACGTCAGCCAAGTTGACTGCCTGGGCTTTCTCGTTAGGAATCTCAATACCAACCAAAGAAGTACCAGGGATTGGTGCAAAAATACGAACAGACTTTGCAGCAAGTGAAAGCGCAATATCGTCCTCAAGATTAGTGATCTTGTTGACGCGCTCGCCCTCGCCCATCGAAATCTTAAACGTAGTAACAGAAGGGCCGGCGGTCCAGCCAACTACCTGGCTAGAGAGGCCAAACTCTTCAAGCGTAGCCTGGAGTCTCTGTGCGGTAGCTTCAAGCTCGTCATCGCTTACGGCAGAAGTGGCCGAGTTCTTGTTTGACTTCAGGATGCTAAAAGGTGGCAACTCATACGACTCATCGTCGTCACCTGGCCTTTTAAGCTGGTCAGGTGTGGCGAGAAAATCGGGTGTCGTTTTAGCTTTGCTCTTAGATTTAGCCTGTTTTGTGGTAGGAGCAACATCGGCTACAGCAACATCGTTTTTCTCGACAACTGCATCGTCTGGCTGGTCTTTCTTCTTGGAACGAAGCTTATTCTTAGCTTTATCAATGAGCGTAGTAGGAGCATCTCCTGCGTCCTCTTGTGCCTCTTCTTCCTCGTAAAGACGGGCGTCACGTTTGATGACAGAAGTCTTACGATTGCCCAAATAGGTGGTCTCCCCTTCACCGGTCTCATCAAAGAGAGAAGACTGATTATTGGAGCCACGTCTACCCTGCTTCTTTGCAGGTTGTGGAGCATTAGCGGCATAGAGCGCCTCTTCTTTTGCAAGAGCGCGCTCTTCTTTACGATAGCGATGATTCTCGCGCGCCTCATCCAGGCGGAAGCTCACGCGCTCAACCATGTCAGAAATGGAGAAGCCGCAGATAACAACACCGGCAATGATAAAGCCAACTAAAAGGACATTGCCCACCACGCGGCCAACAAAGCGCAGCAAAACCCAAGCAATACCGCCGCCCACATAACCACCAGCAGCCTCAAGGACTTTTGTGCCTAAAAGCATGTCTGGAGCAGACTCAGCTCCTGGGAAGTTGAGCGAGATAAGAGCAAGTGCTGCAAGAACGTCAAGCGTAAGACCAATAGCAATACGCGTAGAGATTCCCTGATCATCACGCATAAAGAAGGTCATAGCAAAGACAAATACTGCAATGGGAAAAAGCAGTGCTCCCGTACCAAAGCAAAGTTTAAGTCCATGGCCCATCGCGCTGGTAATAACAGCGTTAGAAGGGACAATAATGGACAAAAACATGGCAATAGCAACCACTGCAAGAACAACACCAATGATGTCGTTTTGCAGTGGAGTCAAGCCTACTGCCTGGGCGGAAGCGGCGTTTCTAGAGTTTCTTTTTGCTGCGTTTGAAGTGCGTTTAGAGGGCATTGGGCCTATACCTCCATAATGACCGGAATAACCATTGGTCGAGTACGAGTTTTGCTCCAAAGGAAGTTAGAAAGGGCATTGCGAACGCTCTTTCTCATTGCTTCAATGTTTGCGCCTTCGGACTTAGAGGCCTTCTCAATTGAATTTCTCACAAGATTTTGTGCGTCATTCATAAGCTCATCATCATCAGCAAATGAAACACCACGGCCGGAAATCTCAACAACACCTGGCTTGAGATTGCGACCAACAAGGGTTACCACAGCTGTGACAATGCCGTCCTGGGAAAGACGCTGACGGTCACGAAGAACAACAGGGTTTGCATCAGTGACAGAGAGGCCATCAACGTACACTACGCCGGACTCAACCGTCTTTCCACGAGTAACCTTGCCGTTTCTCATCTCAAGCGTGTCGCCGTTATCAAGAATGAAAATGCGATTAGCAGGAACGCCCATCTGCTGAGCAAGTTCTGCGTGAGCACGCAGGTGAACAGCCTCACCATGAACAGGCATAAAGTTCTTTGGACGAGCCATACCAAGCATAAGCTTGAGCTCTTCCTGGCTACCATGGCCAGAAACGTGGACAAGTGCCTTTGACTTGTCGTAAATCTCGCAACCAATCTTAGAGAGCGCGTTAATGATGGATTGAACGCTCTTCTCGTTACCTGGAACAGGAGTTGCAGAGATGATTACGGTGTCCTGAGGACGAATGGAAAGCGACTTGTGCTCTCCGTTTGCCATGCGTGCCAAAGCACTCAGAGGCTCTCCCTGGGAACCGGTACAGAGGACAACAATGCGATCATCTGCGAGTTTATCAACATCGTACGCATCAATGATGTCTTTGTCTGCGATGTTGAGGTAACCAAGCTCACGCGCAACCTTTGTGTTGGTAATCATAGAGCGACCAGTAACAACAACCTTACGCTTTACCGCAACAGAGGCATCGCACACCTGCTGAAGACGGTGAATGTGGCTTGAGAACGACGCCACAAAGACGCGACCGGTTGCATTTTTGATGATGTGACGAAGCGCTGCACCAACGGAAGCCTCAGATGGAGTCATGCCGGGGCGGTTAGCGTTGGTAGAGTCAGACAGCAGCAGGTCAAGACCCTCAGAGCCAAACCTGGTAATAGCAGCGTAGTTTGGACGCACGCCATCAATAGGAGTCTGGTCAAGCTTAAAGTCACCGGAGTGAATAAGCGTTCCTGCAGGGGTTTTCATGTGAATACCAAAAGCTGCAGGAATAGAGTGGGTCATCGAGAAGAACGTGATGTCAAAGGCGCCAAGCTGGACCTTTGAACCATCGGTAACCTCGCGAAGCTTAGTGCCCACAATCTTATGCTCAGCAAGCTTGCCTTCAATAAAACCAAGCGAGAGCTTGCTGGAATAGATTGGAACCTTACGAGTAAGGTCCATAAGCAGGTACGGAAGAGCACCAATGTGATCTTCGTGACCGTGGGTAATCAAAATACCGCGAAGCTTATCTTCATTTTCTAGTACGTAGGTGTAGTCTGGCAAAACGAGGTCAATACCAGGCTGTTCGTCATCTGGGAACATCAAACCAGCATCAACAAGCACCATATCATTACCGTACTCAAAAACGGTCATGTTCTTGCCAATGCCATCAAGTCCGCCCATAGGAATGACTTTAAGAGCTGGGTCTTTCTTAGGCATTAAAAAACTTTCCTTTCAAAACAACTTTCTATAACAGACGCAACCCAAAGGGCCGTCTACAAGACTTTTTGCAAAATCTACATGTTGTTTAATTATATAAAAAATCAGCACGTATTACGCTATATATTCCCAAAGAATCAAAATCTCAACAGAATAACAAGAGAGCTCCGAAATACATCGAAGCTCTCTTTACTATCTCATGTATATAAGGTCTCGCGTGGCGAGAAACCCGTTGAGTTTGAGCGTAGCTTATGCGTCGTGGTGACGGCGTGGCTGCCTGCGCTCAGAGTTGCCGTTGTCGTTCTGGCGACGTGGGCGACGCTCCTCGCGCTCCTTCTTTGGAGCGCCCTGTGGTGCCTCTGGCTTATCAAGACGGTCAAGAGAAATCTTGCCCTTCTCGTCTACCTCAAGGACCTGAACCTTGACCTCATCGCCAACAGCCAGGACATCCTCGATCTTCTCGACACGTCCCTGTGCAACGCGAGAAATGTGAAGCAGGCCGTCTTTACCAGGAAGAAGCTCAACAAAGGCGCCGAATGGCTGAAGACCAACTACGCGGCCAGTGTACTCCTCGCCTACCTCTGGAACCTTGACAATGGCCTTGATGCGCTCTGCAGCAGCCTCAGCAGCACCATTGGTACCAGCGATAAAGACGGTGCCATCCTCCTGGATGTCAACGGTTGCGCCCGTATCCTCCTGGATACCGCGGATAACCTTGCCACCAGAGCCAATGACGTCGCGAATCTTATCGGTTGGAATAGAAAGCGAGATGATCTGTGGAGCGGTCTCTTTGGTCTCAGTACGAGGTGCAGGAATCTGCTCGAGCATCTTGTTCAAGATGAACATACGACCCTCTTGAGCCTGGAGAAGTGCGCTGCGCAGAATCTCTGGAGTAAGACCAGTTGCCTTGTTGTCCATCTGCATTGCAGTAATACCCTTGGTGGTACCGCAGACCTTGAAGTCCATGTCGCCAAGGAAGTCCTCAAGACCCTGAATATCGGTAAGAACAACAGTCTTGCCGTTCTCCTGGATAAGACCCATTGCAACACCAGAAACAGGACGCTTCAGAGGAACGCCTGCATCCATAAGGGAAAGCGTAGAACCACAGGTAGAAGCCATGGAAGAAGAACCATTGGACTCCATTACCTCAGAGACAACGCGGATGGTGTAAGGGAACTCTTCCTCAGAAGGAATAACAGGCAGAAGTGCACGCTCTGCAAGAGCTCCGTGACCAATCTCACGGCGCTTTGGGCTGCCTATACGGCCAGTCTCACCGGTGCAGAATGGTGGGAAGTTGTAGTGGTGAATGTAGCGCTTGCCGTCCATTGGCTCAATGGTGTCAAGACGCTGCCACTCGTTGAGCATGCCAAGTGTACAAATGGAGAGAACCTGGGTCTGACCACGCTGGAAAAGACCAGAACCGTGAACAAGTGGCAGGTAGTCAGGCTTGACCATGATTGGACGAATCTCGTTAGCCACGCGGCCATCAACACGCTCGCCAGTCTCAACAACCATGACGCGCATTGCGTGCTTCTCAAGAGCCTTGAGCTCAACTGCAATAGCGCGGCTCCAAAGCTCCTGCTCCTCCTCGGTAAACTGAGCCTTGATATCATCCATCAAGTCAGCAACCTTCTGCATACGGGACTGCTTGTCAGCATCCTTAAGAGCAGCGCTCATCTGATCGTAGTAAGCAAAGATGCGGTCGTGAACCTCAGCGATGGGCTCGTCAAGGATGTACTCGCGCTTAACAATAGGACCATTAACCTCTTCCCACTTAGCAATGAACTTCTTCTGCTCCTCGCAGAATGCTGCAATTGCCTCTTGGCCAAATGCCATAGCAGAGAGCATGTCCTCTTCGGAAATCTCATCTGCACCAGCCTCAAGCATGGAAATGAAGGTTGAAGAGCCGCCAAGCTCAAGGTCAAGATCAGAGTGATCGCGCTCTTCGTAGGTTGGGTTAACCAGGAACTCACCAGTATCAGCGTTGCGACCAATACGGACACACGCAAGTGGTCCCTCAAAAGGAACGCCACCAACAGCCAGAGCAGCGGATGCGCCCATGACAGAGATGGTATCAACAGCATTCACCTGATCAGCAACAAGAGAAGTTGCAACAATCTGAACCTCGTTGCGGAAACCTTCTGGGAAGGAAGGACGCAGAGGACGGTCAATCATACGAGCAGTAAGGGTTGCCTTCTCGGATGGACGAGCCTCACGCTTGAGGTATCCACCAGGAACGCGGCCAACTGCGTACATTTTCTCAATAAAATCAACAGTCAGTGGGAAGAAGTCGTAATCCTTACGCTCCTTGGAAACCACTGCAGTGAGAAGTACGGTGGAATCGCCGCACTTAACGATACAGGCACCTGTTGCCTGCTTTGCGAGCTCACCAGCCTCAAGGGTGTAGTGCTTACCGTAGAGGTCAAATTCGTGAGTTACTTTAGTCATTTCTTTCCTCTTCTATCTCCGTTTGCCCCATTGCAAACGGGCCTCAAACATAAAGGGCGCCAGACGGCGCCCTAAAAAGCCAACTTACTGGATGTTGTCGCGGATACCCAGGGAAGCAATAAGAGTACGGTACTCTTCAATGTCGTTCGACTTGATGTAAGAAAGAAGACGACGACGCTTACCAACGAGCATCAGAAGACCACGACGAGTGTGGAAGTCCTTCTGGTGGGACTTCATGTGGTCGGTGAGCTGACGAATACGCTCAGTAAGAAGAGCAACCTGAACCTGTGCGGAACCGGAGTCCTTCTCGTCCTTGCCGTACTGCTTGATGAGCTCAGCCTTACGATCCTTAGTTACTGCCATAATAAACCGCCTTTCGCGTTGAATACTCCTTGTACTGAGAAGGTAGCCGGCAGTGACTAGCCCCTAAGAACAAGGAAATAACCTACAAGAGGATACCAGTTACTGGTGAACTTTGCTAGTAAAAATACACTTCAGCTAGATACTGAGCAAAAATTCAAATGCCTTGAGACGTGCTTCAAGGTGTGTAGCCGCCCAAATATGCGCACTGGTGAGCAAAAAGAGCGCAGTTTCTGGAGCAATTTCTGCAACAACAAGCTGGTCAAAGGTAAGTTTGAGAAGCGATGACAACCACGAGAGCTCAAGTGGAGTTACCTCAATAGAACCCTCAATCTCATGCGCACAACTTCCACACAATGCACCACCAGCAGCTGGCGAGAAGTACGTCAGGGCTTCATCTCCACAGGCAATGCACGATTCCAGCTCAGGACGCCAGCCTTCGTGTGCCAAAACCTTAAACACATAAGCGGCAACGACAAGATCTAAGTGTTTCTCGTCATCTACTTCTTCGCAGGCCCTGAGAGCGCGAGAAAGCAGCGGATAGAGAAACGCGTCCTCAATGCCATCAATACACGAAAGGCGTGCAACTTCGCAGATAGCTGACGCGGCTGCTACCTTAGAGAGATCTCCGCGAAGTGTGGCATGCGGCTCAAGCAAGGTTGCCTCGGACAAGATATCAAGCGAGCGACCTTCTGCCAGCAACACGTCTAGCTCGCAAAACAGTTCAACACGAGCAGCAAAGCGACCGCCTGGCTTTCTGGCACCCTTTGCGACAGCTCGTCGTTCTTCTCCCGAATCAGAAAGCATGGTTAAGATGAGGTCTTGCTCGGCAAGTTTTGTTCTATCAAGCACAATAGCTTTAAGACGAGTAGTCTTTCTACCAGGCACAACTAGTCCTCGGTTGAGTAGCCTAGACGCTTAATCTCGTTGGCATCACGCCTCCAGAGAGGCTGAACGCGCACCTGCAGGTCAAGATAAACCTTGCGACCAAACAGTTTCTCCAGGTCTTTTCTAGCCTCAACGCCAACACGCTTAATCATGGAGCCGCCCTGGCCAACAACGATGCCCTTTTGTCCTTCTCGCTCAACCAAAATGGTGGCAGAAATGGATAAGTGACCGTCCGTTGCTACCTCATACGAATCACAGACAACGGCAACAGAATGAGGAACTTCCTGACGAAGGTTGAGCAATAACTTCTCGCGAACAAACTCTGCTACCAGGTCTTCTGGCAATGCGTCAGTCTCCATATCCTCTGGGAACCACATAGGACCCTCAGGAAGATGCTCTGACACAAGAGAGATAAATGCCTGAATATTGAAGTCTTCTGGTGCGGAAACAACAAGCACGTCATCAAAGTGAGCAAGAGCTTGTGCAGCCTCAAGCTGCTCCGCCACCTGCTCTGGCGTTGCAATATCTGCCTTGGTAATAACCAGCAGCTTAAAGGCGGCGTGCGCCTGCTCAACATGATTGGCAACCCACTCATCACCACGGCCAACGGGCTTGGTTGCGTCAATCAAAAAGGCAATTACATCAGCGTCGTTGAGTTCTCCGAGTGCTGCCTTATTGAGCTCTTTTCCAAGAGCGTCTTTAGGTTTATGAAGACCTGGAGTATCTACAATGACAAGCTGGGAGTTATCTCCGTTTACCACTGCTCTAAAGCGACGACGTGTAGTCTGGGCAACAGGGCTTGCGATAGCCACTTTCTGGCCCATACAAGCGTTTAAAAGCGTAGACTTGCCAACGCTTGGACGACCAACTAAAGCAACAAAACCGCTCCTAAATGGAGTGGTCTCAGATGAAGTATTTTCAGAAACTGAATTGGCGGTCATACGTCCTCCAACTTACCAATGAAAAATTGCACGCGAGAAAATCAAAAGTCCTATAAAAGCTGCGGTAATGCTAATACAGCATGAAGCTGCCGCAGCAATATCTTTGGCTTTACCAGCCATAGGATGAAACTCTGGAGAAACCAGGTCTACCACAGTTTCTATTGCCGTGTTGATGAGCTCTGTGGTTAAAACGGCACCAATACACGCAAGGACAAGTGCCCAGCTCACGGCATCTAAGCCAACAAACAATCCCGCAATCACGGTCAATACAGCAGCAACTGACATACGGCGCAGGTTTGCCTCTTGAGCAAATGCTTGACGAGCGCCCTGTAGTGCAAAGAGAAGACCTCGCTTAAAGCTTGGATGTCTGCCCTTAGATCCCGGAATCATTACTCGTCAATCCCCTCACGGTGGCGAGTCAATACAACTGGCTCAATGTTCCTATCCGTTGAAAGCAGAGCAACAAGAGCGTCTTCACGAGCTTCCATAACCTCTGCCTCATCATCTTCAATATGGTCATATCCAAGCAGGTGAAGCATGGCGTGAACAAGCATGAGCCTAAACTCGTCTGCCTCCGTAGTGCCATATTCTTTTGCCTGACGTGCAATAAAGTTAGGGGCCAGAATAATATCGCCCAGCTCACACATCTCACCAGGAGCCAGATCTGGATCATCAGGTCGCTCTACCTCAAGTGAAATAACGTCTGTGGGCGCATTTTTTTCTCGCCACTCAAGATTTACCTGCTGAATCTCTTCATCACTGACAATGGAAATGGACACGGTGCAAGGGCGCTCTACACCCTCTTCAGAGAGTACAAGGCTGCAATCGGCTTCAATCTCTTCTACAGAAATTGGGCACGCGACGCCTTCTTCGATCACAATGTCGTACTCGTTATCCACGTTACTCCCCTAGCTGTTTCTTCTCATACGCAGTGTATGCATCAACTATCTTACCAACCAACGTGTGGCGAACAATATCATTTCTATCTAAATCAACAAAAGCAACGTCTTCAAGGTTACCCAACACCTGTCGAGCAACGTCCAAACCACTTCTTCCCACAAGGTCTCGCTGCGTTGCATCACCGGTAATAACAAATTTTGACGAGAAACCCAGGCGAGTCAGAAACATTTTCATCTGCTCTGGCGTGGTGTTTTGCGCCTCATCCAAAATGACAAACGCATCGTTCATGGTACGACCACGCATAAATGCAAGCGGAGCAATCTCAACAATTCCCTGTTCAATAAGGTTATTTGCATACTCCATGGAGGTCATATCAAAGAGAGCGTCATAGAGTGGCCTGATGTAGGGATCAAGCTTTTCTTGAAGTGTTCCCGGGAGAAAACCAAGAGACTCTCCCGCTTCTACAACAGGTCTTACCAGCACAATTCTGCTAATTTGCTGAGATGTTAAAGCAGCAAGTGCCATAGCCACTGCCAGATACGTTTTACCAGTTCCCGCAGGACCAATGCCAAAGGTAATGGAGTTGTTTGCTATTGCCTTTGTATACTCAATTTGACCTTGTGTTTTAGGCTGAATAGCTTTTCCCTTATGGGTTACAAACAGTGTTCGTGTGCCTGTTTGCTCTAAGCTGGCATTTCTTTTTGTGCTATCGAGCAGAAGCTTTACATCTTCAAGCGTTGGCCTAGATCCTGATTCAACCATCTGAATCAGGCGAGAAAAAATAAGTGTTAGTTGCTCAATTTCTTGAGAAGTTCCTGACAAAAAGATTGCTTTGCCTCTGATTGAAATAAGAGCTGCACATGACGATTCGATTTCTCTGAGCAAACTATCAGCTGGACCCGTGAGATACAAAGGATCTACTGAATCAGGGATAGTTAAGCGAATCTGTGTTGGCTCCATGTTCCCCCAATTTACAAACGAGTGGCTTTTAGCGTTCCATTAGGTAAAACTTCGTCAAAGCGCATAGCAATGAGTTCATCAAGCTCAATAGTAGGATCAACCTGAACATCAAAAAGACCGCCAGAAATTCCCCTACCAGGATACTGTACCACCACATTATCGCAGGTACCAACAAGCTTCTTAGCAGCATCAAAGCGCATGGCATTACCCAAATCACGCATTTTCTTAGCGCGCTCAGCCATCACCTTTGGATCTACCTGATTTGGAGCGGTTGCCGCAGGAGTTCCAGGTCGTTTGGAGTACCTAAATACGTGCATCTTTGAAAAGCCCATCTGACGACAAAACTCATACGACTCTTCAAATTCTTTATCAGTTTCTCCAGGAAAACCAACAATAAGGTCTGTTCCCAAGGCAATAGTTGGCAGCACCAAACGAGCTTCCTCGACAGCGTTGCGATAAAGTTTTGTCCTATACACCCTGCCCATACGTGCAAGCGTAGCGTCACATCCGGATTGAAGACAGATGTGCAAAAAAGGTGCAATTCTTCCGTTGGAAGCGGCAATAACCTCTACCAAACGAGCATTTACATCAGGTGGCTCAAGAGAAGAAAGCCTAAGTCGGCCTACTTCTGTTTTTTCAAGCACATACTCGAGAAGATCTGGGAGCCTAAGGGTTTTCTCGCCCTCATCCTCAAGTTGAGCTTTATAGCTACCAAGATTAATTCCCGTAAGGACAACCTCTTGAGCTCCCCTGCTCATAGCATCTTTTACCTGCGAAACAACCTCGCGAGGATCAAGGGATTTTCCTGCACCTCGTGCCTTCCAGACAATGCAGAAGGTGCAACGATTATCGCAACCATCTTGAATCTTGATACCAGGGCGCGTGCGGCCTGTTGGAGTTGGCTTGGAGATAACAAGTCCGTCGTCGCTTACAGATTCTGGAGCAAAGCCTAGCTCTTCAAGAACTCTATCTGCAACTTTGTCCTTCTCGGGCTCTACCACAACGTTAGGAGCAAGCGAGGCAAGCTCGTCAGCAAAAAGACTTGCAACACAACCCGTTGCAACTACAAGAGGAGCTCCTGGCATAAGCGCTGCTTTACGCACGGCTTTTCTCGTCTTAGCCTCAGCTTCTGCAGTGACAGCGCACGTGTTGATAACAATTGCCTGAGCTTCATCTTCTTCAACAATGCGACATCCCATGCGAAGCAGAGAATCCGCCATTAAATCAAGCTCAACGCGATTTACCCTACATCCAAGATTTATGAGCGCAATACCATGAGCCATTAGCGCCTCTTCTTAGAAGCCTTTTTGGCTTTCTTGTCTTTATGATCAGAAGAATCTACTGCTGCAGAATGCTGATCATGCTGCTCATCTTGAGTTTCTTGAGCTGAGTTTTGTTTACGCTCATCAATAAGTGAGGTGAGTGTATCTAACTGATCTTTGGTCAGTCCTGTTGAAGTCTCAATGTGAACCAGAACGTAAAGGTTCCCACGAGCCTTAGTATGCAAACGAGGCATGCCTTTACCAGCCACGCTTAGCTGCTGGCCATACTTACAACCTGCAGGTATAGAAATCTCAATAGTTTCATCTTTGATAATGCCGTCAATGGTAACGGTAGTACCAACAATTGCCTCAAGAGAATCAACGCTGACCGAAGTAAAGAGATCGTCTCCCCTGCGCTCAAAGTCTTTATGCTGGGAAACCTCAATAGTTACGATGAGGTCACCAGAGGTATCACCCCTGACACCAGCCTCGCCCTTGCCGGTAATTGAAATTGACTGACCAGAATGAACGCCTGCAGGAATTTCAACAGAAACACGCTCATGGTCAGGAGTTCTTCCCTGGCCACCACAGGTCTCACAGGCATGTTCGACTTTTTTGCCTGTTCCTTGGCACTCTGGACATACAGTCTGAGACTGCATCTGACCAAAGACGGTATTTTGAACCTGAACTACCGTGCCCGTACCGTGACAACGTGGACAGTCCTCAATCTTTCCATCTTCGCCTAAACCGGTGCCGTTGCAGTCATCGCAGGTAGAGAGTCTGGTATAGGCTACTGTCTTTGTAACACCCGCAGCAGCCTCTTCCAAAGTGATAGAGAGTCTAATTCCCATATCACTACCACGAGTACGCTGAGCAGCGCCGCGACCACCATGACCGCCGCCAAAGAAGGAGTCAAAGATATCTCCAAAGCCGCCAAAACCACCGCCAAAGATATCTGACATATCCACATAGCCGCCACCAAAACCGGATGGACCATTAGGATCTCCATAACGGTCATAGTTAGCACGTTTTTGCTCATCTGACAGCACAGAATAAGCTTCGTTTACCTCTTTAAACTTCTCTTCTGCATGAGGATCATCAGAAACATCAGGGTGCAGCTTTCTTGCCAGCTTTAGAAAAGCTCGCTTGATTGTTTTTTGGTCTGCATCACGAGCAACACCTAAGAGCTCGTAGAAGTCTTTCTTCTCTGCCACGCTTACTAACTCTCCCCTTGTAAAACCTAAAACTTAAATTCCCATATAGCCGACATGGCCTAATCCGGCCGTACAAGCATACAAAGTCATAATAATAATTGAGTAGAAGGCACCGTTGATAATTCCCGAAACAAAGGCATTTGCAAAACTTCTCCACCAGCCAGCGTTCATCTTGACGCCATCTGCAAGAACGTTTCTCACGCCAAATATCAAAAGCGGAATCAACACAATGGCAAATAGTGGTGATTGTAAATTAAGTGCCACAAATACAAGAAGCATTGCAGTTATACCTGTGATACGAGCTCCCGCGCGTTGGCGGAACGTCAACTGCTCTGAAGGAACCTTAATATTTACGATAAAATCACCAGTTGCAGAACCATTTGTTCCTGCATTTCCCATTCCAGGTACTCTGACCTGGTCACCATCATGTGAATTAGCTGGTACATCAACCATAATTTCACTTGCAGACAAAACACGTCCAGAACCACCACAAACGTCGCATGGGTCCTGTACAACATGTCCAGCGCCTTCACACTCTGGACAGTCAACTCTAAACTTGCCAACTCCAAAAATGGAAGAAAGATCAATGTCAATATGGCCCGTTCCATGGCAGGTAGGACAGGTAGTTGCCTCGGCTTTATGCTGAGATCCCTTACCAGCACAAGCATCACAAGTAACAAAGCGCTGATACGTGATGCCTTTCTTAACGCCATTTTTAGCGTCTGTATCATTCAGCGTTAAGTCGTAGACAATATCTGCGCCAGTCTGAGGCTTGTATGCACGAGAGCGCTTTTGAGATCCAGTAGTCCAATTATTAAAGTTGATATCACCAAACGGGAATCCTCCCTCAAAAGGAGAACCTCCATACGTGGATCCACCAGGATAACCAGAGGGGCCATAACCGCCACCGTAGAAAGAACCGCTTCTCATTGCGTCATAGCGACGGCGTTTCTCGGCATCTGATAGAACAGCATATGCCTCAGAGACCTCTTTAAAACGCTCTTCAGCATCAGGCTCTTTGTTGACGTCTGGATGAAGCTTGCGAGCTTTAGTTTGAAAAGCTTTTCTAATTTCTTCAGCTGTCGCGGACTCAGAAACACCAAGGATGGCGTAATAGTCCTTTTCGTTCATAGCAGCCATGAAATCTCTCCGATTCAACCCATAAAAATCTGCATCATGAGAACGTTTGAAAGTGTACCCACTTGTTTTGAACTTAATGCAGCACAAACACGTTACAAACGTAAATCCCAAAGACGTCCATAGAGCTCGTTGCCAAGCAGCCAGCCCTTCTCGGTAGGCTTATATGAAGTTCCAGTCCTAGAATTTGCCGCATCAACATGAACTAACAGCCCATCTCGTACGCACGCATCAAACACATCTTGTAGCCGCGATGCGCCAAATACCTGCTCAGACTCATCTAAAAGCGAAGCAGAAATTGGCTCCATAAGACGAGCGTGCAGCATCAAATCTTCTGCCACAGCTTCTCTTTGAGTCAGAAATTCAACATCAAACTCTGTCGAGAAAAGCGATGCACCTTCGGCAATTTTTCTTGGAGCATCAAGAACCACCAGTCGCGCACGTACAGCATTTGGTGGACGCTTTGGCAAAGAGGTGTTGACCTTGGCAAGTACATCGTACTCAGCTGCAGTCAACATGCTTGCAGCGCTGGTTCCAAGACCTAGGTACGACTCGCCTGTCCAGTACATCTTATTGTGCTTACAACTCTTCTGATTGCGAGCATAACTTGCCACCTCGTAGCGTTCAAACCCCGCCGCTTGAAGCGCCTTTGAGGCCGCCTGCATTCGATCTGCCTGCACGTCGTAGGCGTTCCAAGGAGTGTCTTTATCTTGGGTTTGTTTAGACAACGCCGTGCCGTCTTCAATGGTAAGTGGATAGACGCTCACATGATCCACTCCAAGCGAGATAAATCTTGAGAGCGAATACTCCCAGGAACTCTCTGTTTGCTCGGGAATAGCACACATGAGGTCAACAGACACGTCGAAGCCGCGCTCTTTTGCGGCTAACACCCTGTCATACGCGAGGTCAGCCGAGTGAATTCTGCCAAGCCTCTTAAGCTCGTTATCGTTAAAACTTTGAACTCCCAAAGAAATTCTCGTTACCCCACCTTTAGAGAGATTGGCGAGAAGATCGTCAGATAGTGAGTCTGGATTTGCTTCCATGCTGAACTCACTAGGCTGCGTAAGAGCTGAGACGTTCTGCGCCAAATCTGCCGCATCTTGCCCAAGCAAGCTGGGAGTTCCGCCTCCCATATAAACCGTTTTAGTAGCTGCTAATAACCCAAGTTGAGCGGCTTCATCTAGCTGATGTTTTAGTGCATTAACGTAGTCTTTCATGCGATTATCGTCTTGTCTTGTAGACCAAGAAGAAAAATCGCAATAGAAGCATTTTTGTGCGCAAAACGGAATATGCAGGTAAAGTGCAGGAGTGGCCGTTTGGTTGTATTTAGACTGCCAGGAATCCACAACAGATCACTAGCTCATAGGTAGATTGTGCTCAGGAGATTCTTGCTCACCCTCAAGCTGCTTGACGGTTTCTTTAATCTCTAGCGCCAGATCAATAAAATCTTGAGCAGTAACACACCTTACTGACTTACCACGCCAATAGGCTGCGCTTGGAATACCTCTAAAATACCAGGTAGAAAGGCTTCTTGCGCGAGCAATATGAATGTGAGCTGCGTCAAGTAAGCGTACATGCATCATAAAAGATGCAAGCATCTGATTAAGTGTTGGAACAAGTGGAGATTGACCTTCAACTAAAGCTTGAGTGTTCTTAAAAATCCATGGATTACCATAGGTTCCACGAGCAATCATTACAGCTGTCACACCTGTCTCTGTAAGAGCATAAGCTGCCGCTTCAGCAGAGAGCATGTCACCAGAGCCTATAACAGGAATTGAAACAGCATCACAAACTCTATTAACGGTCTCCCACTCTGCCTGACCTCGATACATCTGGGTTGCAAAGCGACCATGAATAGCAACAGCAGACGCTCCCGCAGCTTCCATAGCACGAGCAAACTCAGGCGCCACTTCCTCATCCTGACGTCTACCTCGTCTAATCTTCACGGTAACAGGCACCGCGACCTCAGAAAGACAAGCTTTGACCAGATCTGCAGCAAGCTCTGGAGTATCGAGAAGGGCTGAGCCCTCCCCTTTTTTGACCACCTTAGGAACAGGACAGGCCATATTAATATCGATAAGAGCAAGTTTATTTCCTAAACGCTCACTGATCTGAGCTGCTGCTTCTTTAAACTGATCTGGCTTTGAACCAAAGAGCTGAACAGCAATATCGGGCTCAGTTGAAAGAGGCTCTACAAGCTCCCAGGTTTTCTCGCCACCATAATGAATTCCTGCGACAGAAACCATTTCTGAATACGCAAGACCTGCTCCGCCTGCTCGAGCCATAGTGCGATACACACCATCGCTGACACCGGCCATAGGAGCCATAAGCACGGGATTTGCAGACAAGCGCTCCTTAAGTGAAGTACCTGACGCAAAAGGAATAATGCGAGAAGAAAGACCAGCTTCAGGGGCACAGGTTGCAATAATAGTTTGAAGCGACTCCACAAATACCTTCTACTCGTCGTCAACCTTGAGAACAGCCAAGAATGCCTCTTGAGGTACTTCGACTGAGCCAATCTGCTTCATGCGCTTCTTACCCTCTTTTTGTTTTTCAAGCAGTTTGCGCTTTCTGGAAATATCACCGCCGTAGCATTTAGCCAAGACGTCCTTTCTACGTGCGCGAACAGTAGAGCGAGAAATGATTTTATTGCCAATAGCACCTTGAATAGGAACCTCAAAGAGCTGCTGAGGAATGATGCCTTTTAGTCTGTCGCAAAGACCACGAGCAAGATCATATGCTTTGTCTTTGTGAACAATAAACGAAAGCGCATCAACGACGTCTCCAGCAAGCAAGATATCAAGCTTAACCAGGTCAGAAGTGCGATACGAATCAAACTCATAGTCAAGTGAGGCATAACCTTTGGTTCTACTCTTAAGCTGGTCAAAGAAGTCCAGGATAAGCTCGGCCAAAGGAATGCTAAAAATCATCTCGACGGACCTATCAGACAGATACACCATGTCTTCAGATACGCCACGATGATCAACAACAAGCTGCATAACCGTACCAACAAACTCAGGAGGCACAATAATCTTTGCCTTGAGGTACGGCTCATCAATGCGGTCAATCTTGGTAACCTCTGGAAGATCTTGAGGACTGGTAATCTCAATCATAGTTCCATCGGTCTTATAGACGTGATAGTCAACAGAGGGGCTGGTAGCAATCAAGTCCAGGTCAAACTCACGCTCAAGACGTTCTTTAACAACTTCCATGTGGAGAAGACCCAAAAAGCCTACTCTGAAGCCAAATCCCAAAGCAACAGACGTCTCTGGAGACCACGTAAGAGATGGATCATTAACGTGCAACTTATCAAGCGCGTCACGGAGATTCTCGTACTGTTTGTTATCAACCGGGAAAAGACCGGTAAATACCATTGGTTTTGCCTCACGATAACCTGGCAGTGGTTCTGAACAAGGATTTTGCTTATAGGTCAGCGTGTCTCCAACGCGGACAGCTTCAGGGTCTTTGAGGCCAGTTACCACATAGCCAACTTCACCAACAGAAAGCTGGTCAACAGCCATCTCAAGAGGTCTCTTAGCGCCAACTTCTTCAACAAGAAAAGGCATAGATCCCTGCATCATAAGAAGCTGATCGCCGGCTTTGATTGAACCATCAAAAACACGCACTGTTGCAACGACGCCTCTGAACTGGTCAAAATACGAGTCAAGAATAAGCGCCTTAAGTGGAGCTGTAGGATCTCCCTTTGGAGGAGAAACCAAATACACCAAAGCCTCAAGAAGCTCGTGAATACCCTCACCTGTTTTACCGGAGACACATACCGCATCATCAGCCGGGATAGCAAGAACATCTTCAATTTCTGCACGTACCTCTTCAGGTCGAGCAGATGGAAGGTCAATCTTATTGATTGCAGGAACAATATCCAGGTTAGCGTTCATGGCCAGCATGGCGTTTGAGACAGTCTGTGCCTCAACGCCTTGCGTTGCATCAACAACCAGCACTGCACCCTCACAAGCAGCCAAAGACCTTGAGACCTCATAGGTAAAGTCAACGTGGCCTGGGGTGTCAATCAGGTTGAACTGATAGCGCTCTCCGTCATCTGCGTCATACATGACGCGGACTGCATTTGATTTAATGGTAATTCCACGCTCACGTTCAATGTCCATAGTGTCCAAGAGCTGTGACTCCATATCGCGTTCTTCAACGGTATGAGTAAGCTCCAAAATGCGGTCACTGATGGTAGATTTACCGTGATCGATGTGCGCAACAATAGAGAAGTTGCGAATATGTGAAGTATCCTGTGTATTCATAAGGAAAATAATAGCGTAAACTACCCCCTTCGTGCTATACTTCAACAGCTGCCTCAAACGTGTCTCAGCGAAGAGGCCTCACATAGTAAACACCGAAAGGAACCGCACGTGGCTAACATCAAGTCTCAGAAGAAGCGTATTCTCACCGCTGAGAAGGCACGCCAGCGCAACAAGGCTGTCCGTTCCGAGCTTAAGACTGCTATTAAGGCAGTTCGCACTGCTGTTGAGGCAGGCCAGCTTGAGGACGCACAGGTTGCAGCTAACAAGGCATCCCGCCTTCTTGACAAGGCTGCTTCTAAGGGCATCGTACACAAGAATCAGGCTGCTCAGCGTAAGAGCGGCGTTCAGAAGCTTGTTAACACCCTTAAGTAGTTCTTATCTACTTTTAAACTTTTTAAAACGGACTCCTTGGAGTCCGTTTTTTCTTACCTGAATTCTTTGAATCTACACATTTGCGACGCCGCACAGAGCAAAGATAAGCTTGGTCATTGTGGTTGTTTTATCTTCTCCACTCTTAAGACCACGTTCTGCATCTGCACAGAGGCCCAGAATATGTTCAAGCTCGCCATCTGCAAATTGACGCGCCCATCGTGCATAATTTCTTACTTGCCAGTCCTGCTTGCCCAAAACTGGAGCAATTTCCCGTTCTGTACCTCGCTTAACCATAGACCTGGCGCAAATAAGCTCTCTTACGCGTCCAGTCATAAGTGACAGATTTCCAATAGCTCCCGATTCATCCATCTGACTATAAAGCTCCAGAGCCTTTTGAGCATTTCTCGCTGATAAACTGTCGAGAAAATCCCACGGCTTGACCTCAACCACTCGTGCAACATGAGTTTCTACAAACTGAACGTCAATTGCACCAGGACGACCCAACAGAGCTGCTAGAGATTTAATCTGAGAATCGAGCATGGTGGTATTATCGCCAACACGACTTACAAGTTCATTAGCCACATTTGCTGGAATTTGTAGCCCATACTTTCTTCCAAGATCTCCTATATATTTAGGCAATTCACTTCTGGTCATTGCACCGCAATTAATAACTGCGAGCTTACCTAGGGCATCAACTGCTTTGTAGAGCCTTGTTGTTTTGGCAAGTTTACTTGCAGAAAGCATCAGCGTAGTAGTTGGATTGGGGTTCTTTAGATACCCAACAAGAGCCTCTGATACAGACTTAGGCAATTTACCAGCATCGTCAATAACAACAATTCGCCTAGAATCACCCATAGGAAGTGTTTGAGCAGAAGACAAAACAGATTCTGGAGTCAGCTCAGCGCTTACAGAAATATCATCAAGGTTAAAGATAATAAAGCTCTGGTTAAGACGGCTTTTAAGCTTATCAATAGCCCTTGCACGCTTCATCTCATCAGGGCCAACAGCCAAATATGCAGCTAGTAACTTAGCCTGCTCCGCCATCTTTTTCCTCCTCTAATTCTGTATCTACTTTAGCATGTTGCACGTTCACCCTAGGTCCATGTTTCCCAGGAAATACAGTGACGTCTCCATAATCTTTTGTGCAATAAAATCTTGCACCAACACCCTCTAAAATATCCACCGCTTCCTGTTTAGGATGTCCATATCGATTATTCTTTCCAGCACTTGCAACCGCTACCTCAGGTTTTAGCGCACGAGCAGTTTCTGGATAGAGTGACTTTGCCGCTCCATGATGTCCAACTTTCAAAAAATCAATATCACCGACATCACCCGATGTTACCGTCTCTTTTGTTTGATCTCTTTCAGCGTCTCCCGTTAAAAGTGTAGTCAGGGTATTTTGCCCGTCGTTATACGTCACATAGAGCTCAACCGACGCATTATTAGCTTCTTTAGCTTTATATCCTCTATGTGGCCACACAACCTTGATATGAAAGCGACCAACATCAAACTCATCGCCATATAAAACTTCATAGGAACCACTACCAGAAATCCTCTGAATGGCTTTTTGTAACTCAGGCTTTTCTTGTTTAGTTATTCCTTCTCCAACTAATACCCGGCCTGTCTTTACCGAGCCAACCATATACCTCACGCCACCAGCGTGGTCCTCATCAAGGTGTGTAAGCAAAATTGCATCAAGATATGAAATGTGTTGTCGCTCCAAGGCATCGTTAACCACATCTCCCACGCTTGTATCTACAAGCAGGGAGTGCGCGCCATCACTCAGCAATATGGCATCTCCTTGACCAATATCCATCACACAAATCCTTGTTGGCGAGAAAAACCTCCAGTAGATGCTTAAACCCAAAATAAGCATAACTACCATTGAACATATGCCAACTAAAACTGACCTTTTCCCCTTAGGCCAAAACAAATAAAGCGCTACCATTGCCACAAACACAAGCAATGAAACTATCCAACTCATGTCAGTTAACGACACGCTTGCAAAAGATCTTTCAGATATAAAAGAAGCAAGGGTCTCTATAAGCTGACCAAGAGAATCTACTAGAAAAAGAGCAATATCTTGAACTGGGTTAAAGCCACTAAAAACTATTACTCCAATTCCAAATAGGCTCAGAAGAGAAAACAAGCTTGTAATTAACGCGCTTGAAAGAGGCGCAAGTAACGAAAAATGGCCAAAGTACACGCAGGAAATTGGAAGGCATGAGAGCTGAGCAACTGTTGTTGCACACATGGTGTTTCGTACATGAGAAAACGATTTTCTTAGAACATTCTGTACTTTTCCATAGCCAGATACGTGAAAGGCAATTTTTGCATAGTACTGAGCAAGACCGCCATATATATTCATTCCAAAAATACAAGCTAGTGACAAGGTAAAAGCAATGTTTACGCTCAGCTGTGGATCAACACAGAGCATAAGTAGAGCCAGAGTAGAAACAGCAGATAGCGTGTGTTGTTTCCTGCCAACACACTGCATAACGTATTTTTGTTCAACAAGAAGTATTGCCCTTATTGCAGACGCAGGTAATCCACAGAAAAGCGCGTAACTACTGAGTAGAAATAAATTCAATACTCCTCTCAAAAATGGCTTTAACGTCAACTTTTTAAGCAAAGCATCAATAAAGGTAGAGAGAATTACCATGTGACAACTAGATATGGCTATAAGGTGCATAAGACCACAGCGCATAAATATTCTTGGAATGTTAAAGCTATACAAGCTAGGCCTATAGGCACAAAGGCCACATGCAGCTAATGCTCGACCAAAGCTCGCCTCTGGTTGAAGTTGAGAAATGCAGCTTTCTCTAAATTGAGCAACTTCTCCAATAACTCCCTCTTCATAAGTTGAGGAATTTACCTTGGTTACCTGAATTGAACCA
Source organism: Atopobium sp. (assembly GCA_015259035.1). Lineage (GTDB taxonomy): Bacteria > Actinomycetota > Coriobacteriia > Coriobacteriales > Atopobiaceae > Lancefieldella. Next base: position 24,028 of record JABZHC010000003.1, on the reverse strand, counting down.
AGTACTCCCCTCTTAAATTGTTCGTCTGAAAACTCTTTATCTTTATACCGAGTAAATCTACCTTCGCAGCACAGATGCGTTTCTCGTAAGATTGGTTCTTTGGCATGTATGCCCACAGACCCGATACAGCCACCTTGGTAAAAAACAGACGCCTGACCAGTCCATGCATGATTTTTGTAGACTAAATCTCTTGATACAACGATTTCAAAATCATGTACGGAAGTTGACTCTAAAAGATTCACTGACGCCATTTGACTGTCGTATATAAAGGAAGACCTGATAAGGATAACTACAAGTAAGAGTAAAACTACCCCAACATTCATAATGCTGGTATGCGCATGCTTTACATACCAAAATCCTAAAGCAGCCGCCGCACAGATTCCTAGAATATGAATCAGAACAGTATCGAGCGTTGCACCTTTTGCAATAAAAACTTGAAGCCATAAGCAGACAAAAAGCAAGATGCAAAGGCTATACGGAATAAAAGGCCTAGAGGGTTGTTCTATCACCTTAGACACGAATATTGTCCTTAAGCTGATCAAACTTTTTCTGACCAATACCAGAAACGCGCATCAAATCTTCAGTAGTCTTAAAGGGTCCATTCTTTTGTCTATCTGCAACAATTCGCTTAGCCAATCCTTCTCCAACGCCATGAAGCTTGGTAAATTCTTCTACGGTTGCTCGATTAATATCTACAACTGTCTTTTTGTCACTTTTCTTATCTGTCTGCTTGTTGCTCGTAGCTTTATTTTGCTCTGGCTGCAAAATCTCTGGCGGTGCCTCTTCTCCCTTTCGAGGAATATAAATTTTTTGACCATCTTCTACAGGAGACGCAAGATTAATGCCTTGACTGTTGGCATCTTCAGTCAAGCCACCTGCTATTTGAATTGCGTCGTTTACACGTGGATTTACCATCTGAAGTGCATACAGACCGGGTGATTTAACGGCTCCATCAACATGAACCATCATTTGAGGAGATGCTTCTTTAATCTTATGGTCATCTCCTGGCTGCTCTGTAGACTTATCCTCTTGCGAGTGCTGTGGATTTTCCGCAACAATCGCTCCCTGTGTCGAGTTTGCTTGATTATGCGATCTGTCAAAAGACTCTGATGTTCCAGTGCTAATCATCCCAATAAATACAACTACTGAAACAATACCTAGAACAACCACAGCAATAACCGCCAAGAGTTGCTGCTTAGAGAGGTTAAACCTTCTCATCAATTTATTAATTATTTGAGTGCGGTTATTTGAAATCTGAGCCATACAATCACCTCAGATTTATATTCAACTATTAGGTCAACGGGAAACATGACTTTTAAATATTTATCTAGCGATCTTGTCATAAAACTGCTGGTAATCTGACAAAGTTGTAAACAATTTGCAGATAAGTGAAGCAAACTGGAATCAACAAAATTGTCCTAAATAAGATTATCAATTCACTCAAATAAAAAATCCGTCCCTTCACAGGACGGATTCTAAAAATGCATCTATGCAAAGCCATCAAAGCCTTTGAACTGCAGAAATATTCTAGTCAGTAATAAACTCTGCAGGAGCAAGCTCTTTATGACGAGCAGCAAGTGTTTTAGGTGGCTTATATGAAGGACACTGACTAAAGTCAATGTACTCAATATGCTGCATAAGGTCATCAATCATGGCTTCATGGTCAAAGGAATTCCATGCTTCAAGAACTTCTCGCATTCTTGCGTGAGTCTCAGGACGGCGAGGCATAAACAATGTGCAGCAATCAGGAGCCGTCTGCGTTGAGATATCAAACGTGTTGATATCTTGGGCGCGACGAATGATTTCTTGCTTGTCAGAGCCAATCAGAGGCCTCAAAACAGGTATGGTGACTGCCTCGTTGACAGCAGCAATGTTATCCAGCGTCTGAGAAGCAACTTGGCCAAGTGACTCGCCAGTTACCAGCGCTTTAGCGCCCTCAAGCTCTGCAATCTTCTGCGCAATGATGTACATCACGCGACGATACATAATGACACGAAGAGCCTGTGGAACAGCAAGAGAAATCTCACGCTGATGCTCGCCAAAAGGCACAACATACATTCTGCCAATAAGACCAGCAGGCTCAAGTGCCTCAATAATATCCTGACACAGATATTCGCTGGTATCGGAAGTCATAGGGCGGCCAGAGAAGTGAACTGGAATAACCGTAGCACCTCTGCGACCAACCATCCATGTTGCAACAGGAGAATCAATACCGCTTGAAAGAAGCGATACTACTTTGCCAGCGGTGCCAACAGGAAGACCGCCAACGCCGTGAATAGATGCAGCATAAACATATGCGTTACCCTGAACAACATGCACATAGACCGTCATATCCGGATTATGCATCTGAACTTTTTTATCAGGGAAGTTCTCACAAAGTACTGCGCCTACAAGCTGGTTAATCTCAATGGAATGCTTTGGATAGACCGTTGAGGAACGGCGAGCATGCACTTTGAACGTAGTAAAGTCACCGGACTCCCCCAGCGCCTTCACGGCGGCGTTACAAAACTCCTGCTCATCTAAGCCACAGCGATACGCCAAAGAAGCGCGAGCAACACCAGGAACCTGAGCCACGGCATGTTGCAGCTCTTCAGTTGCTTGTTTATCAGTGGTTTCTACAAGAAGGTAGCCAGAAATGCGAGAAACCCCCGCCACTGGAAAGTGTCGGAGGGCTCGTCGCAAATTTGTTACCAACTGATTTTCAAAAGTGGATCGGTTCTTACCCTTTAAACCAATTTCGTGGTAGTGAACCAGACATACTCTTTCAGTCATAACTCTTAGTAAACGATGGTGTTCTCGCCCTTAATTGCCTCGTCAAAAGACTCTTTGACAAAACCAAGGGTACCGTCGTTAATCTCTTTCATAGCAATAGAGACAGAATCTTTACCACTTGCAACAGTAGTAATGTCATCAAAATCCTGAACAGCGGTTACACGCAGGTGCTGACCGTGAAGCATGTTGTTAATATCGCAAGCACGCTTAGAAGCAAGAGAGCAAAGCAAGAATGGATTCTGCTCAGTCTTCTGAAGCAGGCTGTCAATCTCAGGCTTAATAACAGACATTAAAGCTGACCTCCGTCTGATTCATAGTCATCAAAAACTTCCTCGAGCTTGCTGAGAGCAGTCTCAAGGTTGTCGTTCACAATGCAAACAGTATAGTCGTTTGCATACTCCATTTCACGTGACGCATTAGAAAGTCTCGTAGAAATGGTCTTCTCGTCTTCTGTACCACGGCCTCTAAGGCGCTGTTCAAGCTCTTCAAATGAAGGTGGCTTAATAAAGACAAGAATGGCGTTGGGGTATTGTTTGTGGACCATAAGTCCACCCTGAACGTCAATCTCTAGAACAACAGACTGACCTGCAGAAATCAGGCGATCAACCTCGGATTTGAGCGTGCCATAGCAATGACCATGAACATGAGCCCACTCAAGGAATTCACCAGCATCAACGCGCTTTTTAAATTCTTCATCGGAGAGAAAATGATACGCAACTCCATCGACTTCTCCTGGTCGTGGAGAGCGTGTAGTAGCCGAAACCGTCAGGCCTAGGTTTGGGCGCTTGTCCCTCAACAGAGAGACAAGCGTTCCTTTTCCTACACCTGACGGTCCAGATACTACAAAAAGTTTGGCTGAACGAGCCACTACTTGGTCAGTGCCTCGAGGAGCTGCTCACGCTGACGAGCGCCAAGGCCCTTAACGCGGCGAGTTGCAGAAATTCCGAGCTCGTCCATAATCTTTGCTGCCTTTGCCTTGCCATAGCCAGGAAGGGACTCGATAAGAGCGGAAACCTTCATACGCTCAGCAATAGGATCGGTAGAATCAAGGACCTCTTTAAGGGAGACCTTACCAGTCTTAACCTTCTCGCGAAGCTCTGCACGAGCGTGACGAGCCTGAGCTGCCTTCTCAAGTGCTGCCTTGCGCTGCTCATCGGTAAGTGTAGGTAGAGCCATTGTTCCTCCAAACATCGTTTTCGTACGTCATATACGAAACTCAATTTAATGTGCCTTTTGCACTTCAGCAAAATAGTTTGCCACATAACACGTTATTTACAAGGGGTTTTTTAATATTTACGCATCAAAAACCACCTGTTCACCATAATTCCAAAAACTTTTGTTAATTTTTAAGCTCAGAAACGATGGCTTCAAATGCTTCGACTGGATCGTTTGTGCAGGTAATTGGCCTACCAACTACCAATTTGCTTGCTCCGGCCTTAATTGCTGCAGAAGGTGTGGAGATTCTGACTTGATCGCCCTTCTCGGCACCTTCTGGACGAACTCCTGGGGTCACGATGAGTGCATTTGGTCCCAAAAGCTCTCTCATTTCCTGTGCTTCCTGGGGCGAGCAGACAATTCCGTCAGCGCCCGCGCTATAAGAAAGAGAAGCCAAACGAGCAACCTCGTCCTTAATGGAACCATCAACACCAATGGAATGGAGTGCATCCTCGTCCATGCTGGTGAGGACAGAAATGGCCACCAGCTTGGTGCGACCGGACTCATCAACGCCACGCTCTGCGGCAGCCTCTTCTGCACCCTCACGACCAGCAGCAATCATCTGAGCGGTTCCCAGGCCGTGAATAGAAAGAATGTCTGCGCCAGAAAGCGATGCAGAGTGGACAGCGCCTTTAACCTGGAATGGAATGTCATGCACCTTGAGGTCAAGAAACACCTTGAAGCCGCGCGCATGCATCTCGTCTACCATCAAGGGTCCGTAGCGATAAAAGAGCGTCATGCCAACCTTAACCCAACGTGCATGGCCGGCGAGAAGATCGGTGAGCTCCAAAGCTCTTTCTCTTGTGCAATCAAGCGCAACAATAACGGCGTCGCGTGCCTGCTCGTCTGTTAGCATTCAACAGCTCCAATCAGCTCGTGGATGTCAGATACACCCTGGGACTTTGCCCAGTCAGTAAGCTCGTTAAGGATGCGTGGAGCGCACATAGGGTCGTAAAGATTTGCCGAACCAACAGAAACAGCCGTAGCGCCTGCCAGGATAAACTCTGCAGCGTCCTCGCCTGTTTCTACGCCGCCAACGCCGCAGATAGGAATAGAGACCGCTTGAGCGCACTCCCAGACCATACGAACTGCAGCGTTATGGCAGAGAGGACCACTGAGGCCGCCAGTTGGCTTAGAGAGCCTGCTCTTTCTGGTGTGAACATTAATTGACATGCCTGGAATAGAGTTGATGAGCGTAAGACCATCAGCGCCTTCAGCCTCAAAAGCCTTACCAATCTCAGCAACGTTGACGGGAGCCATCTTGACCAAGATAGGCAGCTTTGTTAGAGGACGAACTGCCTTCATAATCTCTGTAGCCTGCTCTGGAGTACCACCGAGGGGCTTACCGCCCTTCTCGAGATTTGGACAACTCACGTTAAGCTCAATAGCTGAGATGTGCGGATTAAGCTCTTCAAGGCGCTCGACAACGTCAATCATCTCTTGGACAGAATGCGCCGCCATCTGCATAATGACGCGCGTACCACGGCCCTCAAGGTCCTTCATGTAGTCATCGGTATGGGCGATAAAATCGTCCACTCCAGGGTTAGCAAGGCCAACGCTATTCATCATGCCGCCGTTGAGCTCACACATACGAGGGGCAGGGTTTCCTTCCCAGGGAACACGAGCGACGCCCTTCATAGTGATGGCGCCAAGCAGAGAAACGTCATAGAAGCCCTCAAACTGCCAGCCATAACCAAAGGTGCCCGCAGCGGTATTGATAGGGTTTTTCATCTGGATGCCGCCAAGATTGACGGCCATTTTTACCTGATCTACCATGCGATCTCCTTTGCCTCAAAGACAGGTCCAACCATGCAAGCAGACGCATAGCCGCCCTTAGCAAGTGGGACATTGCAGGTATTACATGCACCAAAAGCGCAGCTCATCATACGTTCCATAGAAACCTGGCAGGCAACGTTATGGGCAATTGCCAGCTTGGCCACGCTTCTCATCATAGGCTCAGGACCGCAGGTATAGATGGCATCCCAAACGCCCTGGCTCAAAGGCTCTTCCAATGCTGCTGTTACAAAACCCTTGGTACCCTTGGAACCATCATCTGTTGTTACGTAGACGTTCTGTGCGCCTAGCGCGAGAAGATCTTCTTCTCCAAAGAGTTTCTCGGCAGTTTGTGCGCCAATGACCGCGTCAAACTCAACACCTAACTCGGTAAGCTTACGAGCTGCAGCGATGATTGGTGTGATACCCACACCTCCTGCTACCAGGACGCTTCTCTTGCTAGAAGCGTTAAGGCGCCAGGGGCGGCCGCAAGGAGCAGTCATGTCACTGGCGTCACCAGGCTTCATCTGAGAAAGCCTGCGTGTACCCTCGCCTACCGTTGCGTAGATAAGCTCCAGCGTATCGGTTGCTTTATCAGCTAGCGAGAAGGACAGTGGGATGCGAAGAATATGACGCTTATCGCCTGGGACGTTGACGTTTACAAACTGACCAGGTTCCAAGGACTTACAAAGACCTGGCACCTTGAGCTGAGCTCTATACAGATTCTGGGCAACCTGGGTATTGCTCAGAACTGTAAAGTCAAATACCTGTACATTTCTACGTAGTGGCATTACTTTTCCCCTCCAGGAACAACTACCTCATTGGCAAGAACACGCTTGCCGTCAACAAACACATCAGTTGCAACGCCATAAAGCTCTGCGCCAATAAAGGCCGAGTTCTTAGACTTGCTCTCAAAATACTCTGGCGTAATCTGAACCTTCTTTTCTGGGTCAAAAAGGGTCAGATCAGCCTTATAGCCAGCAGCAATCTTAACAGGCTCAAGGCGCAGAATACGACGAGGATTTACGGCCATAGCGCGGACAAGACCAGTAAAGGAAAGCTTGTTGGTGCGCACCATGTTGGTGATCATCAGAGGCAGCGAGGTCTCAAGGCCAATGCAGCCAAAGTAAGAGATTTCCCACTCACAGTCCTTCTCGTGAGCTGCATGAGGTGCATGGTCGGTAACAATGCAATCAACTGTACCATCTGCAACAGCGGCCTGAAGCGCAAGAGCATCCTCAGCGGTTCTGAGTGGTGGATTCATCTTAAGGTTGGTGTTATAGGTATCGGTGATGTCATCCTCAGACAAGAAAAGATGGTGAGGGCAAACCTCTGCGGTAACCGGCAGACCTTCCTTCTTAGCTGCGCGCACCAGCTCTGCTCCCCTGCCCGTTGAAATGTGGCAGATGTGCAGTGGACAGCCGGTAAGGCGGCAAAGATCAATGTCTCTGGAAATCTCCAGCTCCTCGCCAAGTGCTGGCCAACCAAACATACCTAGACGCGTGCTTGCGCGGCCCTCGTTAACAACGCCGCCAGCACTGATGGACTCAATCTCGCAGTGAGCTGCAACAACGCGGTCAAACTGGGAAACGTACTCCATAACGGTGCGCATCATACCAGCACTTTGGACGCCGTGGCCGTCATCAGAGAATGCGGATGCTCCCTCGTCAACCATGTTGCCAATCTCAGCAAGCTCTTGTCCCTTAGAGCCCTTGGTAAGGGCACCCATCGGACGAACATGAATAAGGCCAACCTCATTGCCGCGGTCAATCTGGAAACGAACAGCTGGTCCATTATCGGTAACAGGATTGGTGTTTGGCATAGTAGCAACATCAGTAAAGCCACCGTGAACCGCAGCTCTAGAGCCCGTCTCAATAGTCTCTTTGTACTCAAAGCCAGGGTCTCTAAAGTGGACGTGCATATCAACAAGACCAGGAGTTAGCACCTTGCCTTTTGCATCAATAACGGTATCACCCTCTTGAGGTGCAACGGTTGCTGCTACTTCAGCAATAGTTTCTCCCTCAATACGAACGTCCAGTACCGCATCAAGATTAAGCTGTGGATCTACAACACGTGCACCCTTAAGCAGAAATGCCATCAGAGTCTCCTCCCAGAAGCAAATACATTGCGGCCATGCGCGTCAAAACACCCGCATTAACCTGATCAAGAATGCGAGAGCGGGCACAATCAGCCACCTCGCTGTTAATTTCCATACCACGGTTCATTGGACCTGGGTGGCAGATGATTGCTTCGGGCTTCATCAGCTTGCTGCGGCGCTCATCAAGGCCCCAAAGCCTGTTGTACTCACGGCGAGAAGGAATAGGAGCTCCTTCCATACGCTCAAGCTGCACACGAAGCATGTATACGACGTCAACATCACCAATGACCTCATCAAAGTGTGAGGTCTGATAGCAGCCAAACCAGCTTGGATCATCTACGTGGAATGTTGGAGGTCCAACTAGAACAACCTCTGCACCCATAGTCTTAAGTGCTGGCACCAAAGAGCCAACAACGCGGCTATGAGAAAGGTCGCCAACAATAGCAACTTTAAGGCCATCAAGATGCCCAAAGTTCTTACGGATGGTATAAAGATCAAGCATTGCCTGCGTTGGGTGCTGATGCTTTCCGTCGCCGGCATTGATAACCACGGCATCAGTGTGCTCAGTAATCTTCTGCGGTGTTCCCGCAAGTCTTGCGCGGCAGATGAACATGTCAACGTTCATAGCGTCGATAGTCTGAATGGTGTCTGCCAGAGACTCTCCCTTAACCACAGATGAGGTAGATCCTCCCATGTTTAAAGCGTCAGCCGAGAGGCGTTTCTCGGCAAGCTCAAATGAAGAGCGAGTCCTGGTGGAAGGCTCCAAGAACAGGTTGACGATAGTGCGGCCACGAAGTGCTGGCACCTTTTTAATATCCCTGTTGTTTACAGCTTCAAACGACTGAGCAGTATCAAGAATCTGCTGGATATCATCACGCGTCAGGCTGTTTGTATCAATCAAATGTTTAACTGAAAGCATTAGTTTCCTCCCTCAATAAAGGGGTCAGAATAGTCAGCTTCGTACAGCAAGACGCAGTCCTGACCATCAATTTCTTTAACATTTAAGCTGACTACCTGGCTCTTTGATGAAGGAACGTTCTTTCCCACATAGTCAGGTCTAATAGGAAGCTCACGATGACCACGGTCAACAACAACTGCTAGCTGAACGCGCTCAGGACGGCCATAGTCGATGAGCGCATCAAGTGCTGCTCTGATAGTTCTTCCTGTCTGAAGAACGTCATCTACCAGCACAACGCTTGTACCTGTAATATCAAAATCGATATTAGTTGCGTGGAGAACCGGTGCGGTGTTTCTTCTAAAATCATCGCGATAAAAACTGATATCAAGTGAGCCAACTTTTGGCTTAAATCCGGTAAAACTCAAAATCTTGTCCGCAAGACGAGAAGCCAAAACCTCTCCACGGCGAATAATGCCCACCAGAGCAACGTTTTCAATTGAATCGTTATTCTCGACAATTTCGTGAGCAATTCGTGTAAGCATGCGGTCAAGGGACTGCTCATCCACAATGAGAGAGTGCGAACCTTCTTGAGCCATAGCGCCTCCAATAAAAAAGATACCTCACCTGACCAGGCACAAGGTATCCAAAAGGCAAAACTATGACTATGAGCCTTACGGGTATCTCGTACCACATTTAAAGACACACATATTGTACTCGTACAGACCCTAACTTTTGGTTAGGAATTTTAATTATCTCTTAAGGTGCTCGTAAGCTTCACAAACTTCATCCACAGGACCAAGCATGCGCTGCTTGCCCTTCTCAATCCAAATGGCACGGTCACAAATGCGCTGAACCAGGTCAATAGAGTGAGAAACCAGAAGGACTGTAACATTATTAGAAGCAACCAGCTCTTTGATGCGGTTCTCGCACTTTTGCTGGAAGAGGAAGTCTCCTACCGAGAGCGTCTCATCAACAATGAGCAGGTCAGGCTCTGTAACGGTTGCAATTGCAAAGGCAATGCGTGCCACCATACCAGAGGAGTAGTTCTTGAGTGGCATATCCATAAAGCCCTCAAGCTCAGCAAACTCTACAATCTGGTCAAAGTGCGAGTCAATAAACTCCTTCTTGTAACCAAGAAGAGCGCCATTGAGGTAGATGTTCTCTTTAGCAGTCAGTTCCATGTCAAAGCCAGCACCAAGCTCAATAAGAGGCGCAATAGTACCCTTGACCTCACAAGTTCCCTTAGAAGGCTCAAGTACGCCCGCAATGATTTTGAGCATAGTGGACTTGCCGGAGCCGTTTGTGCCCACCAGGCCAAAAGCCTCGCCGCGCTTGACCTCAAACGAGATGTCATCAAGGGCCTTGAACTCTTTGAAAGCAACCTCGCCGCGCGCAAATGCAATAAAGTACTCTTTCAGCGAGTTGAACTGCTCAGAAGCAATATTAAAGATCTCTGAAACGCCGTTTACCGCAACAACCGTCTCTGCGTCTGCAGAAGGAAGTGGTGGACGCATAAAATCGTCTTCACCAGCAACAACTACCCAAGCAGTAACGGTCTGAGGATTGTTGTTCGTGTCAAATGCATCAATGTAGAGATGATAACGACCAGGCTCTGGGAAGGTGTATGTCCACGAAGTATTAGGAATTGAGTCGCCAAACTGGTGCTCCGTAGTATCCCAAAAACCCTCATCCCAGCGGTCATTCAAGCTCCATACGTAGTGAAATTTGAAGCCCTCAGGATCTGCACCAATAATCTTAGGAGTAGCAGTTACAGTCTCTCCAGCACGAATCTCGTGCGTATCCAAGGAAACCTGAACTGACCAGCCTAGTTCTTTATTTGGTGACTCAGACATACAACTCCTCTAATCAACTATTGCCTGAACAGTATAGCTGATTATGGCGAGAAACCCGACTTTTTAAGTTACTTCTCTACTTCTGTGGTGCTGCTGTGGTGGTACGAACAATAAGTTTAGGAGCAATCCTAATTGCCTCAGGCTCATACCCTGGCTCGGATGCACGAATTGCATGCTCAAGGGCTACGCGACCACGCTCCAGCAGGTTAAAGCGAACGGTTGTCAGCGAGAAGTTTGGCAGATAGTCTTCAAGAGAGTCGTCAACACCAACAATACTGACATCATCTGGCACGCTGAGCCCTACCTCTTCAAACGCTGCAATGACACCAAGCGCCATCTGGTCATTTGCCGCATACACCGCAGTAAAATTACGGTTTTCTCGCAGTTTTTTACCAATTTCATAGCCGCTGTTAGCAGTCCAGTCACCAGCAAGTGGCTCAACAATTTCCAGGCCATACTCAGACATGGCATCTCGCCAGCCCTTCTCGCGAAATTGCGAGTCAATGGAGTATGAAGGGCCTGCTACAAAACGGATTTTGCGGTGACCGAGCTCATAGAGGTGGTCGATAACAAGCTTTGAGCAACCATACTGATCAGAGTCAACAGTTGTGCAATAGGGATGCTCGTGCATGGTAAGAAGGACTGTTCCAAGGCCTGGCTGCGGCACAAATGATTCAAAATCTGATGCCATAAGGCTCATGCTAATAATCATGCCGTCAACGGGAAGATTTGACATACGATAAGAAATGTCCTGCAGGCAGAGGCCGTCGTCGGAGCCTTTCTCAATCATTGTAATTGCATATTCATGCTCACGAGCTGCAGAAACAATACCATCAAGCGTGGCTAAGTTACCAAACTCGCGAATGTCGTACAAGCAAAGTCCCACCGATTGATACGAGCCAGATCTCAACGATCTACCTGCAAAGCTTGGCCTAAAGCCCATAGACTCCATTGCTGCCTGGACTTTTTCTCGCGTGGCCTTGCTGACGTTCTGGGCGCCATTAGCAACACGAGAAACGGTCTGCTGAGAAACACCAGCAACTTGCGCAACATCAGCCATTGAAACAGAGCGCTTATTTGAGCTAGAACTATACGAGCGAGTCACGAATTCCTCCGATTATCTGCTTGTTTACGTACTCATACTAACAGGCAGATTGACATAACGCGATAAAATTGCATATTTATCAGCAAATTAAACGCTCACGGTAAAAAAAGAACCGTTCGGCGAGAAGGACTTTTGACCTGCGCTCTAACCGTTTGCCCCCGCAAAGATACCACTGACTGAAAACTTAATAATTTCCTGTTAGTTCGTTATGAGTACGTTAACATAGTATGTGTAATGCACTATGAGTAGTATCTCGGAGGTATCCGATGATTGATGTTCGACCCTTTGATAGCTTTGTTAACTCCCCTGCTGCGCTTACGTATACCATTCGCGGCGCCCATTCATCAATTAAATTAAGCAATTTTGGTGCCACCATTTTGGGCATTTCAGTTCCAGATATTTATGGAACACAGGCAGATGTAGTTCTTGGATATAGCCTATTTGACCTGTATTTAGATAACCCTGCCTGCTTTGGTGCGTCCATTGGACCTTCTGCTAATCGCGCAGATAAAGCAGAGATTCCACTTAATGGCGTTATCTATCATCTTCCTAAAAACAACGGTCCAGACAACCAAAATAACCTGCATACTGATTTGGTTGCTGGTATCCATAAGCGCATTTGGCAGGCAGAAATTGATGAAATTCAAAATACGGTAACCTTCAGCATTGACTTGGTAGATGGAGAATATGGACTACCAGGAAACCGTCACATTACCGCAACCTATAAGCTTGTTGAAGAGAGCGCGCAGTCAACGGTAAATCTTACGTATACCTGCACAACCGATGCTGCAACATTTGTAAACATGACCAACCATGTCTACTTTAACCTCAACGGTCATGATTCTGGTGATGTTCTTGGTCACCAACTTACTATCCAGGCAGAATCATATCTGCCTCTACGAGATGACTCAGTTTCTGCAGGAACCGTTGACTCTGTTGCAGGAACTCCCTTTGATTTCCGCACACCTAAGACCATTGGCAAAGATCTTGACGCAGATAATGAGCAGCTCAAAATTGCTCGCGGTTATGATCACTGCTTCGCTATTACTAACTATGAAAATGGCCAGCTACGCCCCGCCCTTCTCGCTACATCAGAAAGCGGACGCTCACTAGAAATTCAAATTACCGCTCCTGGTGCCCATCTGTATACCGGCAACTGGCTTGACGAGGCGCGCGCAAAAGACGGCGCCATCTATAAGCCTCATGCTGGTTTTGCATTTGAGAGCGAGTTTTATCCAGATTGTGCTCATCATGCAGAGTGGCCTCAGCCTACCTGCACGCCTGAGCAGCCTTACAGCTCGCAAATTGTTTATCGATTCTTTTAAGGTACCTGTAGCTTCACGGCACTAAAGGGAAAGGAACACCATGGCTCACACGTTTGACGAGAAAACCACAGCTCAGCTCAATCGCGCAAAAGAGCACTTTGAGCAAATGTTTGGAAAAGCTGACCGCTATCTTGCGGTACATGCGCCTGGTCGCTCCGAGATTGCAGGAAACCACACAGACCACGAGGGCGGTCATGTCATCGCTGGTGCCCTGGATGTTGCTATTGATGCCATTTGTGCCCCTAACAACCTGGGCGTTATTCGTGTAGCCAGTGTGGGATATGATCCTTTTGAGGTTGACTACACAAATCTTGAGCCTTCCGAAGCTGAGTATCTGAGCACTAAGGCTATTGTTCGCGGTATGGCAGCAAACCTGGTCAAACTTGGTTTTGAGCCATCCGGCTTTGACATGGCAGTAGTAAGCAATGTCCCTGGTGGCGGCGGACTTTCTTCCTCTGCTGCGTTTGAGGCTGCAGCCGGCCGTGCAATGGAAGCTCTCTGGGAAGGTGGCAGCGAGATTTCTGCTGTTAAACTTGCCCAAATGAGCCAGAACACAGAAAACGTTTACTTTGGTAAGCCGTGCGGTCTTATGGATCAGCTCGCTGTTTGCCTTGGCGGCCTTGCCTTCATGAACTTTGAAGATCCCGCAGAGCCACAGGCAGAAAAGCTAGACCTCAACTTTGAGGATTACGGCTATGCTCTCTGCCTTGTTGATGTTGGCTGTGATCACGTTACCTTCACCGATGAGTATGCCGCTGTACCTGTTGAGATGCAGAAAGTTGCTGCAGCCTTTGGCAAGACTCGCCTCTCAGAGGTTCCCGTTGAAGACTTCCAAGCTCGCGTCAATGAGCTGCGTGAAGATCTTGGAGACCGCGCTCTTCTCCGTGCTATTCACTACTGGTACGAGAATGACCTGGTAGATAAGAGGTGGGCAGATCTTCAGAACTCTGATATTGAGTCCTTTATTGCACTCACCAACGCTTCCGGCGCAAGCTCCGGCATGTACCTGCAGAACGTTTCTACTTCTGGCTCATATCAGCCTGCCATGCTTGCCCTTGGCTTGGCGGAGAGCATCTTAAAAGGTTCTGGCGCCGTTCGTATTCACGGAGGTGGTTTTGGCGGCTCTATCCAGTGCTTTGTTCCTCTCGCCCTTGTCGAGACCTTCATTGCACAAATGAACCAGTGGTTTGGTGAAGGCTCCTGCCGCCACTACGCCATCTCTGACCAGGGAGCTTGTGCACAATGGCTGTAGCAGATAACGAAAGCGCACTGTGCATTCAGCAGCTTGTTGCGTATGCATGCGAGCGCGGACTTATTCAAACTGAGGATCTGACCTGGTGTTATAACGCTCTGCTGGATATGCTCTCGTACGAGGGGCCAGCTCCCGTTAAGTCTTGGGAGAAGATTGACCTGACGGCGTTTAATCTTGATCAGACGCTGGCCGAGCTTGCTCGTCTAGCTGTTTCTCATGGACTTGTCGAGAACACCCAGAGTGGCGAGGACTCTTTTGCCATGCGTGTTATGGGCCTTCTGCTGCCAAAGCCTTCCGAGGTCGCGCGCCACTTCAACGAGTTGTACGCTTCTGAGGGACCTCGCGCTGCAACTGACTGGTTCTACACGCTCTGCTGCGATGCCGGCTATGTCAGAAGAAGCGCCATTGCCAGGAATATCACGTGGACTACCCCAACTATCTGGGGAGACTTAGAGATTACCATCAACCTCTCCAAGCCAGAAAAGGATCCTCGCGAGATTGCAGCAGCTAAAACAACTCAAAACACTTCTTGCGAGAAGTACCCCGCATGCCAGCTCTGCCTGGATAACGAGGGCTACTCCGGACGTGGCGCTTCGTCTGGCGCAGGTGCTCATCCTGCCAGGCAGAACCTGCGCATCATCCCCATTGAGCTCAACCAGCATCGTTGGGGATTCCAGTACAGTCCATACGCGTACTTCAACGAGCATTGCATTGCCATGAACTCGGATCACATTCCTATGCACATTGATCACGAGGCGCTGGTCAATCTCTTTGACTTTGTGGACAGATTCCCCCATTACTTTATTGGCTCTAATGCCGACCTGCCTATTGTTGGTGGATCGATTCTCTCGCACGATCACTACCAAGGCGGTCGTTACGAGTTCCCTATGATGCGCGCGGAAGTTGCAGAAGAGTTTGAACTCAAGCAGTTCCCCGAGGTAGCGGGCACAATTCTTAAGTGGCCACTCTCTGTCCTCCGCCTCTCTTCCACTAGTCGAGAAGAAGCGCTCAAGGCTGCGGAGTTTATCATCTCTGCATGGCGCGGCTATACCGACGAATCCGTCTCTGTTTACGCGCAAACTGATGGCGAGCTCCACAACACGGTTACCCCTGTTGTCCGCAAGCTAGAAGATGGCACCTACGAGGTCTTCCTTGCATTGCGCTGCAACATTACCAGCGAAAAACATCCGCTTGGCATCTTCCATCCACATGCCGAGTATCACCACATCAAGAAAGAGAATATCGGCCTCATCGAGGTTATGGGCCTTGCCGTACTTCCTCCTCGCCTTGTGCCAGAGCTCAACAAAGTTCAGTCGGTTATGGAGCAGTGTCTGGCAAATGACAGGAAAGCCAATGCTGTCTACGGCCAGCTGACCACAGACTCTACTACCATCTCCCACGCCGACTGGGCGCGCCAGATTTACGCTAAGTTGCTTGAACAGGGCGACGGTTCTAGTAAGGATGCCGCTTCGAAGAAGGACATCTCTTCTCTCTCGTCTGAGCAGCTCAAAAAGTACATCTATGACGAGGTTGGCATTGTCTTCTCGCACGTTTTAGAGGATGCCGGCGTTTTCAAGTGGGACGAAGAAGGACGAGCAGCACAGCATCGCTTCCTGGAGTCTCTCTAGTCTCTGTAGTCGCTGATGCCCGCTGGTTCGCGCGCAGCTCATGATGTTCCACGAGCAATAACGTATCTCACAATCGCATAAATCACCCAGCAAGAGGGCCGAGAAAATCGGCTCTCTTGTTTTTTACCGCCAAACCGTCAGCCCACGACAGTTAAACAGCGCGCAAGCACAGCAAAGTCAGATATTCTGTTGGTAGCGATCTTCGATTAACGCTTCGAACACACCTATGTCGGATATTCTTCAGGCTTTGAGAGGCCTGACCACACCTATGTCGGATATTCTGTTAATAGTTAACATATTTTCCGACATAGGTGTGTTATTTCGCTTTGAAATGGCAGATTATCTGCCACAGATGTGCTTTTCATGCCAAAAATTGCAGATTATCCGACATAGGTGTGGTGCGAAATTTGTAAAAGGACATATGTCCGAAGAGATACCTTATTTTACCAGCTGCTTTGTAATTTTCCCGTAAAGCCACTTTTCCTTAACGTGCAGGCACCGTTTTTGCCGAAAAAAAGAGGCGTCTACGTAAGTAGACGCCTCAAAACTTGCACGTAGTAGTGCGCTTTTCTGCTCGTCGCGCGTTTCCGCACTTGCACGCGGCACGCGGCGCGGGAGCGCCAGCTACTTCTTCTGGACGTACTTCAAGCAGTCAAGAGTGACAGCGGTCAGGATAATAACGCCCGAGAAGACAAACTGAAGGTTGGTGTCGATACCAAGAATGGTCAGTGCATAAGTCAGTGCGGTGAAGATAAGAACACCCACGGTAACACCGGAGATCTTACCAATACCACCGGTGAACGAGACGCCACCAACAACGCAGGCTGCGATTGCGTCCATGTCCCAACCCTGGCCGTAAGCTGCGGAACCAGAGCCAACCATGCGCATGGCCTCAAGCCAAGAGCCAAATCCATACAGAATACCAGCCATAACAAAGGCGCCAACCATAACTCTAAAGACTGAAATACCAGAAACAGCTGCTGCCTCAGGGTTTCCACCTACGGCGTAGAGGTTCTTACCGAAGGTTGTCTTGTTCCAGATAAACCAAACAATAGCGATTGCTGCGATTGCCCACAAAATGATGGATGGGAATTTGCCAATTCGTGGAATAACCATGTCTGGAATGGATGGCTCAATAGCGCCGAACGAAACACCCTTTGTTGCATAGGTAACAATACCAAAGATAATCAGCATGTTAGCCATGGTCGAGATGAATGGGTGCATCTTAAACTTAGCGGTAAAGAAGCCAGCGATACTGGTAAAGCAGGTGCACAGGACAATACAAGTAACCAGAGCCATGATGATTCTGACAGGAATTGGAACACCAGTAAAATCAAATGTGATACCAAAGACCTGACCAGTATTGATGCCCTGGTGCATGATGATGGTTGAAGCGGTCATGCCCATACCAACCATACGACCAATGGAAAGGTCAGTACCAGTAAGTAGAATCAGTCCAGCTACACCAAGAGCTAGGAACATTCGAGGTGATGCTTGCTGAAGAATGTTGATGACGTTGGAGTATGTCAGAAGCTGAGTACCCTTAACTGCTGGGGTAATGATACAAAGGGCAATAAATACCAGGAGAATAACAATGTACAGACCGTTCTGAAGCAAGAATGAACGGGTGTTAAAGGTGTACTTGTAGTTCTCCCACTTCTGAGCCTGAGACTCCAGTGGAGTGAACTTAGACATCCTGAGAAGGTCGATGAGGTGATACTCATGACTAAACGCATTGTGAGCGCGATCTTTGATGCGCTGAAGATCCTTCTGATAGTTGACCTTAGCATCAAACTGACGGTTCTTATAGACGTACTTCTCGTCCTTGATTTCCTGAGCATCAGAAGTCTTGCTGACAGCCTCTTCGTGCTCCTTCTTGAGGCGCTCAAGAGCAGCAGCGTAATTCTGCTTAGCCTGCTCCTTCTCAAGAGCACAGCTAGCCTTTACAGGCTCAAGATACTCGTTCTTGTAGTGCTCCTTGAGATACGCTTCAGCCTCTGCAATAAGCTTAGAGACCTGAGCGCTGTTCTCGGACTCAACCTTCTTTGCAAGCTCCAGCTCAGCCTTGTAGCCATCGATAAGCGTGTTGCGCTCTTCTGCAGAGATAGACTTATCGCGCTTTGCAGACTCAATAGCGCTCAGTGTTGAAATTACCTTGTTGGTACCATTTGCGCGAAGCTCATCAATCTGAGCCTGAATGGAACCAATCTTCTGATCAATAGGCTTTAGCAGCTCTTTTTCCTGCTCGGCCGTCAGAACAGATCCACCTGTTTTTGGCATTTGTATCATCCTCTCCTACAGGTACTTTGCGCTGAGGCGCAGGAGTTCTTCTTGATTTGTCTCGTTGGTATTTACGATGCCCGAGAGTCTACCGTTGGACATAACGCCAATTCGGTTGGTAATTCCCAGAATCTCTGGCATTTCCGAAGAGACTACGATAATAGTGGTACCGCTCTTAGCCATATCAATAATGAGCTGGTAGATCTCATATTTAGCACCAACATCAATACCACGAGTAGGCTCATCCATCAGGAAAACCTGTGGATAGCGCTCGAGCCATTTACCAAAAATGACCTTCTGCTGGTTGCCGCCAGAAAGACTTGAAATCAAATCTGATGGACCCTGAGCCTTGGTATTCATAACCTTGAGCTCGTTGACGGTAGCCTTAGTCATCTTAGGATCAGAAAGGATTGGACCAGCCTTGTACTGGTTCAAGTTTGCAATGGTTGTGTTAAACGTCAGGTCACCCTTAAGGAACAGGCCGTTTGCCTTACGCTCCTCGGTAATCATGGCAAAGCCGTGATCCATTGCCTCTGCAGCTGTCGAGAAGTTCATAAGGTGCTCGTTGACGTAGACACGACCGGCAGCTCTGGTTCTTACACCAAAAATTGTTTCAAGAAGCTCTGTTCTACCAGCGCCGACAAGACCATACAAACCAAAAATCTCACCCTTCTTTACATCAAAGGTGACGTCCTGAAGGTATGGCTCATATTTAGTTGAAAGGTGCTGAATAGAAAGATATGTCTTACCAGGTGTGTTAGTAACATCTGGGAAGCGATTCTCAAGTGAGCGACCGACCATTGCAGAGATAAGCTCATTCATGTTGGTCTCATCAGAGCGCTTGGTCATAACAAGCTTACCGTCACGAAGAACTGAAATGTCGTCGCAAATCTCAAAAATCTCATCCATCTTGTGAGAGATGTAAACCAAAGAAATTCCCTGTTCTTTGAGCATGTGAATCATCTCAAAGAGTTTCTCGACCTCTTGGGTCATAAGTGAAGAAGTAGGCTCATCAAGAACAATAATCTTAGCGTTGTAAGAAATTGCCTTTGCAATCTCGCACATCTGACGCTGAGATACTGACATGTTCTTCATAGGCTGTGTCAGGTCTACGGTCATACCAAGACGCCTGAAGAGCTCGTTAGCCTCTTTTTTCATGCGTCCCTCGTCGACAACACCCATTGCATTAACGGGATAGCGACCAAGGAACAAGTTATCTACAACATTTCTATCAAGGCACTGGTTAAGCTCCTGGTGAACCATTGCGACGCCATTCTCAAGTGCGTCTTTTGGTCCAGAGAAATTAACCTCTTTGCCGTCAAGAAATATCTTGCCTTCATCTTTTTGATACGTACCAAACAGGCACTTCATCATGGTAGATTTGCCTGCGCCGTTCTCTCCCATAAGACCCATAACGGTTCCACGGCGTACGTTCATTGAAATGTGATCCAGAACGCGGTTACGTCCAAAGGACTTGCTCATTCCATCAATTGTTAGAACGATATCGTTTTCTGTATCTGCCATGTAATCACCCCTTATCTCGCTAAGTTATTGCGCTTATTCGCGAGAACACCGGAGGAGAGCAGGTGTCTCCCCTCCGGTATTGTTTCGTGCTATCGACCACTTAATTACTTAAGCAGCTGGGTATAGGAAGAACCGTTGTCGGTCTTAACCATGTTGAATGCAAATGCATCGTACTCGTCAGGGTTGCCAAGACGGTTGGTAATGTTGGACTCAGTCTGGCCATCGCCTGCGATGAACTCAACGTTGAGGTTGAGCAGTGGAGCATACTTCTTGAGCAGTGGTACATAGGTTGAACCAAGGAAGTTGTCGCCAGAGTTGTAGGTGTTGAGCCAAACCTTCTTCTCTGGGTGCTTGTCTGCGCTCAGCTGCTTAGAAGCCTCTGGATAGGTAGTGGTTGCGTCAAGGTTGTCCTTGTAGTTCTCAGCGGTAACTGCAAGGTTGAGAGCGTAGTAAGAACGCTGCTCTGCAACATACTTGTAGTCCTTGGAGTCAATCTTGTTGCCAGCGTCGTCTGCGGACTCAATGCCGGTGTTGATATCAGCGCCGTCAAGAGCGTTGCGGAGCAGACGGAGAGTCAGGTAAGCCTGAACATCTGGGTGCTGGGAAATGGTGCCTGCATAGCCGTCAGCAATAGCTGCAACAGCGTCAGAGTTAGCGTCGTAACCAAAGGTTGGGACCTTCTGAGCCTTTGACCATGCATTGAAGATGGACATGCCCATACCGTCGTTGTTAGAAACAACAACATCAATCTGATCGCCGAAGGAAGAAGACCAAGCAGCAATTGCGTTACCAGCGGTTGCAGCATCCCATGTTGCACCAGCGGTGTTCTTCATCTCCTGAGAGGCAAGCTCACGGATGGTGTAGGACTTGCCGCCAACCTCAAGCTTTCCGTCCTGAACAACAGAAGCGGAGCCATCGGTGTTGGTGCCTACTGGATCGGAAATAATCTTGCCGTCCTTCTCGATGCCAGTACCAAGTGCCTTACGGACACCACGAGTACGAGCGATAGAGTCGTTGTGACCAATGTCACCAATTGCAAGAACGTAACCAATGATGCCATCCTTGTTGCGATCAAGCTCAGCTGCGTGAGCCTTGATGTAATCAAGAACCATCTGACCCTGGAGCTCTGCGCCCTGAACTGCATCAAAGCCAACGTAATAGGTGTCTTTGTTGAAGTTAAGAGTGTTTGTATCAAGCTCACCGGTTGAGCTGTTAGAAGGCTGGCGGTTGAAGAAGACAACAGGCTTATCCTTGTTCTCTACCTTTGCACCTTTAGCGCCTTCCTCTTTTTTCTCGCTAGGTGCGCAAGCTGCAAGAACGCTAGATCCACCAACGCTAAGAACGCCTAGACCACAGAACTTTAGAAAACTGCGACGAGACACATCCATAGTAGTGACCTTTCTCATTTGTTATGCCTTTTGCATAACACTGACCTTAATGAGTACGTTAACAAATCTCATCACAGCTCTTTGTGAGATGTCGCTCAACGGTTGTAGAAATACCGTAAGCGTTATGTTTTGTACCTTTTACGGTATCAATTTTGAAGTTTTTGAGGATAAATAAAGAAAAAGCGGTCAAATGGCCAAGTTATCGAGAAAATCGTCCGCTTCAAATCTGTGAATAAAAATCTGCTGGCAATGCGAGAAAAGCAGGACAGCTTTTCTTACAAAAAAAGACCAGGCATTGCCTGGTCTTGAAAATTCTGGCTCCCCGAGCAGGATTTGAACCTGCGACACGCTGATTAACAGTCAGCTGCGCTACCGCTGCGCCATCGGGGAATATGTGTGCTTCTCAGCGGTGTTTAAGTATAGAGAGACATTCCAAACCATGCAAGCATTTTTTAGAAAAAATTTAGTCAAATTCTTATTGCACAATCTCTTGCATACCTAAACCAAGAAGCTACTCCTCCATATAGTCCTTAAGACGGCCGGACCTAGAAGGATGACGAAGCTTTGCCAAGGTCTTGGACTCAATCTGGCGAATACGCTCGCGCGTAACTCCAAACTCCTTGCCTACCTCTTCAAGGGTGCGAGGGTGGCCATCCTCAAGACCAAAGCGGAACTTAATAACCTTACGCTCACGATCAGCAAGGCCGTCAAGAACTTGCTCAAGCTGCTCACGAAGCATTGAATCAGAAGCTGCATCTGGTGGAGCAACAGCTGAAGAATCCTCAATAAAGTCTCCAAGCTGCGAATCTTCTTCTTCACCAATAGGCGTCTCAAGAGAGACAGGCTCCTGGCTAATCTTCTGGATTTCGCGAACGCGATCAGGAGACATACCCATTTCTGCGCCAATCTCTTCTGGGGTAGGATCTCTACCAAGATCTTGCAGAAGCTGACGCTGAACACGGATGAGCTTGTTGATTGTCTCTACCATGTGGACAGGAATACGAATGGTACGTGCCTGGTCTGCAATAGCACGGGTAATTGCCTGACGAATCCACCAGGTAGCATACGTTGAGAACTTAAAGCCCTTGGTGTAATCGAACTTCTCGACAGCACGAATAAGGCCAAGGTTACCTTCCTGGATAAGGTCAAGGAACAGCATACCGCGGCCAACATAGCGCTTTGCAATCGAGACAACAAGACGAAGGTTTGCAGAAATAAGCTGCTGCTTAGCGTCAAGTCCTACAGACTCAATACGCATAAGGCGGCGCTGCTCTGCGCGGTTAAGCTCGATGAGGCCATCCTCAAAGTCCTCCAGCTTCTGAGAAGCTGCAGTACCTGCCTCAATCTTCATAGCAAGGTGAACCTCTTCTGATGCAGTAAGCAGGTCTACCTTACCAATCTCTTTAAGATACATGCGGACTGGATCGCCGGTAAGCATAACCGTAGTGGTATCTGAACGGCGAGCACGAGCGCGAGAAGAACGTTTTGGCTTGGAGACTTTTGCCTTAGAAACAGAGCGGAGAGCCTCTTTGACCTCGCGAGCCTCATTTACGGCATCAAAATCTTCATCATCTTCATCTTCAAAATCAGAAGAGTCATCCAAGTCATCATCGGATGAAAAATCGTCCTCTACGGCGTCATCTTCAATGGCGAAAGAAACGGTTGCTTCAGATGCGGTAGTAATCTCAACACCTTTAACGCGCAGCGAATCATACAGGTCAGAAAGCTCATCATCGTTAACGTCAACGTCACGAATGGCAACCTGAATATCGTCTTCGCTGATACTACCGTTAGACTTTGAAGAACTTACCAGATCATCAACAATTTTAGTAAGCTCATCTGAGAGTTTGACCTCGTCATTTGCCTTTTTTGCAGCCACAAATATCCTTTCGATAGATTAGCGCAAATCTTTATACCCAAAAGTTTCTCTACCTAATCAAACTACTCATTTTAATTTATAAAAAATTGGATGAGTAGCATCCTCATAAAATGAGTATTTTTATTGCCCTGAAGTAAGCCTCTTACCTAATTCCAACGCTCGTGTCTGAAGTGCTTGTGCGGCGGCAAGCTGCTCTTCTGCTAGAGTTCCGTCAGAAGACTCCCCTGCATAAGAACTGGAGCGTAAATTAGAACGAATTTCTCGCAATTTACGTTGTACCGAGTAGTAGTCAACAGTGTCCACAATAAACTCAAGTGAGCGACGCGTATCGGAATTGCCCTCAGATATCACGCGACCAGACGAAAGAATAGCTGCCGCATTTGGCTCAACAGCTGCAGCTGCAGCAACTACCTGCGCTGGTGTAGCTCCCTCTGGAGTAGCAAGCATTGCCCATGCCATAGTTTGGTGGCGAGCATCAGCCCATACAAAGTCTGCAATACGGTCTTGATACTCTCGCACCAAGGACAGATTTGTTGCCATAGCGCTTAAAAGTTCAAGTTCTGAGTTGACCTGTCTGCGGTCTTCTGCGGAAAGTCCCTGCGAACCGTGTGATGCATAAGCATCAGTAGAGACACTATACGAAGATGGATCGTCATATGGCGGAACCTCATCATACGGTGGGGCATCATCGTATGAAGGACCGTCAGTATACGTTGAAGTCTTGGAAGTTGAGTTGTACGAAGAGTTGGCCGCACTCTTCTGAGGCTGTATGCGTGCTGCCTTTGAAGTGCGAGAATCCAACGAATCATCTTGAATAGGTGAAGCTTTAATTGCGCGCTTTGCTTCCTCAACATCAATATGAAGCAGGTCTGACACACGAAGTGCATACTCGCTCAGAAGTACTGATGTCTTGAGCGGAGCCAATAAGGATGCTAAGGCCTCAAGCGCCTTGACTCGACCACCGGGCACAGATAAGTCAAACTGTGCGGTTGTGGCATCAAAGACAAAGTCCATGAGTGGACGAGCAGAGTCTAAGAT
>JABZHC010000039.1 GCA_015259035.1 Atopobium sp. | reverse complement strand
GTTGTAGACCGTGCATCTGGCGAGAGATACTTAGATCTTGGATATGCTGTCAGAGCTGCACTGGTAGATGCTGGTGTACACGCGTCTGCTATTGAAGAGGTTACTGACTCGACCGCCTCTACAACTGAGCGGTTCTTCTCGTACCGAGCAGAGCATGGCAAGTGCGGAAGACACGCGGCTGTTGCTTACATGGCGTCAAAGTAGGGTAGAAGACGTTTAGCGCTATCGGAGAAGGTGTTTAGGTCTACGACAAAAGTCGTTAAACGTTACGTAAGATATTGATGTATTCACCGCAAGAGATGATGGCTATGGCGTACGATTCAGACGAATATCTTGAGTTTATAAAGGCTCGTAGAGCTCAGATTGAGTCACTTGTGGCGGATGCTGCAAAAAAGTCCGGCAGAAGCGCCTCTGAGATTGAAATTGTAGCTGTCTCCAAAACCGTTCCTGTTGAGGCTGTCCTTGCAGCTTATAAGGCAGGCTATAGGGTTTTTGGCGAGAATCGCCCACAAGAGCTGACACATAAACTGACGTGTTTATCTGAGGCTCCTTTTGCGTCTGAGATATCTTTTGACATGATTGGTAATCTTCAGAAGAACAAGATTAACCAGGTAGTTGGCAAGGTTCGCTACATTCATTCAATTTCTTCCGAGCACCTTGCAGAGGCGGTTTCAAAGCGTGCTGAGGTGAAGGGTACTGAGGAGTCTGTTCTCCTTGAGGTAAACGTCTCCGCTGAAGCCTCAAAATCGGGTTTCTCGCCAGAAGAAGTGTCAGAGTCTATTCAAAAGATTGTTGAGCTTCCTCACATTTCTGTTGTAGGTCTGATGACTATGGCACCAAAAGATGATTCAGAGCGCGCAAAGAGAACATTCTCAGGACTTCGAGAATTGCGTGATTGCTTGAGCCAACAAGTTGGTTTGAAGTTAGATGTTCTTTCTTGTGGCATGAGTGATGACTTTACGTATGCCATTGAAGAGGGTTCTACTACTATTCGCCTGGGTCGAGTATTGTTTGACCCAGCCTATACGTTGAGTGGGCACTAAAATAGTTGCAAGTTTTTGATACAGTAGTAAGAAGTTACGTGCGTTACAGAAAGGCACAATGATGAGCATTCTTGATACGCTAAGAGCAAAGCTTCGTGGTGGTCAGGACGATGAGTACTACGATGATGAGTATTATGGCGACGAAGGCTATGACGAGGTAGACGGAGCTTCTCCACGTTCGTACGATGATCGTGCACAGCAAGGCGCTTCCAACAGACTACTGGGCAATCCATCCAGACCAGAGGCAGAGAGCGTTTCTGTGTATACGCGCTCTGGCAAGCCAATCAGCACTAATCCAGCCGCTTCTTACAATCCTCAGCAGGATATGCGTTCGCGCGCTTCTGCGTATGCATCTCGTCAGGAGCCTTCCGGATACACTCCTTCTTACGAGCATACTGTGAGCCCAAATCTGCCAACTCCTGGTGATATTGGTCTTCGTCCTGTGAGCCGTACAAGCTATTCCGGACAGCTGCCACCATACGTTCTTCGTCCTGTTTCTTATGATGATGTTCAGTCGGTAGTTCGTCGTGTTCGTACTGGTCAGCCAGTTGTCCTTATCTTTAAAAACACCAACATTGAGGTTGCTAAGAGAATTTTGGACTTCAGTTTTGGCCTTTCTTATGGACTTGACGGCGCTGTTGAAGAAGTTGCTGACCGCGTTTTTGTTGTACTTCCTCATGGCGTCTCTTTGACGCAGGCTG
Source organism: Atopobium sp. (assembly GCA_015259035.1). Lineage (GTDB taxonomy): Bacteria > Actinomycetota > Coriobacteriia > Coriobacteriales > Atopobiaceae > Lancefieldella. Next base: position 5,206 of record JABZHC010000039.1, on the reverse strand, counting down.
ATCTTGATAAGCTTGCTGATGAGGGCGAGATTACCAGGTAACTGGAGGTTTTTGTGTTTTCGTATTATGTCTTGAACTCGCTCTATACTTTGTTGAGGATTTACAGCTTCTGCATTGTGGTATGGTGCCTGTCCTCTTGGATTACCGTTTCAAATGATTCGGTTAAGAACATTCTTGAGGCAATTGGCAAAATTGTTGAGCCATACCTCAGTGTGTTTAGGAACGTAATTCCTCCAATTTCTGGCGTTGATCTCTCACCGATTGTTGCACTTTTTGTGCTTAATCTTGTGGGACGTTTTGCCATTTCGACGCTGGGCTTTATACTAATATAGAAACTAGTTTGTCTTTGAATACAAACTGAGTAGTTATGATGTGTGGTACGTCTACTCGCAGACTGAAAGGGAACAAAGATGGCAATCACACCAGCAGACATCGAGCAGCAGACATTCTCTCCTGCTGAGACCGGCTACAATCCAGAGGAAGTTGACGCATTTCTTGAGCAACTCGCTTCTGAGGTTGATGCAATGCTTCAAAAGATCGCTGACCTTAAGGGCCGTCTGACCAGCACTGAGCAGCAGCTTGCTGCAGCACAGGCACAGGTTGCAAACCTTGAGGAGAACGCAAGCGTTCCTTCTGTTGAGGAGACAAACGCTGCAGCTATTGCTGCATCTGAGCACCAGATTTCTCAGGTCCTCATTGTTGCTCAGCAGAGCGCAGATAAGCTTGTTGCAGACGCTCGTGCAAACGCAGAGCGCATTCGCAACGAGGCAGATCAGAAGGCTCGTGAGGTTATCCGTCAGGCTCTTGCAGAGAAGCAGACTGAGCTTGATGAGATTGATCGCCTCAAGCAGTCCCGTGAGGACTTCCGCGCTGAGTACCGTAAGCTCCTCCAGCACTTCTTGGATGACGCAGACTCTGTCTTCCCAGAGACTGTTCTTACCAACAATGCTCCAACTGGTTCCCAGAATGCTGCTCAGCCTGCAGCTCAGCAGACTCAGATTTCTGCACCTGCACCTGCAGCTGGTGACTTCAACGATCTTGACTAAGTTATAGTCACTTCATTTGAACTGATAAGCGTCCAGCTTTGCTGGGCGCTTTTTTGGTATAAATCGTCTTAAGCAGCAACCTTACAGCCCAGAGGTAAGCTCTTGGTTAAACGCCTGTTTCTGTTCTATATGATGCACATCCTTTCTGTTTTCTCGCCCCTGATAGCGAGCGGGTATGCCTTGGCTACGCGCAGCTTCTGCACTTGTGGTTGCGGTAAGCTCAGGGAGCCCTTGCCAGACACGCTTTGGCATCCAATGAGCGCGCAAATCGTATCCTCTTTCTGCAGGTCCGCGACCTTCTAGACCAACTCCTTCGTAGAAGCGCCTCCACATGGCTTGTACGTATTTCTCATCAGTTGCAAGGTCTGTTCTAGAGAGCAGTTCTTCTAAAGAAGTGTCATCAAGCTGAATAGTTCCAAAGGTCTTCATTTCTGGGGCATAAAAACTAACTATATGGTGAGCTGGATCAACAATAAAAAAACGCTCTGTACTCATCCGTTTGACAAAGTAATTGCAGGTTAGTGGCACTACGTTTGCATTAGGCTGAAATACAGACATAAAAGAGCCATCTGACATACGAGAAAACCGCACAAATTGCCGCGTATGCTCTCGTTCAGTTTCTACCTGTCTAGCCAGCGCATTAAACTCTGCCACGGTTGGGTCTGCAATATCTTCAAGGGCTCCTACACCATAGGAGAATGCAAGACGAATGTATCGATGCACAATCTCCGGCATAGTATGAGCATCTGAAGCACATGCCAAAACAATGCGACGTGTTATTTCTCTTGTGCCTACTTTCTTCTCTAGTCCAGTTAGAACTCGTTTAGCCAAGGCTACTACTGAGTCATCAGAAGGGTCTGGTCCACAGAGAACATGCTCCCCAAGGCTAGGCTGACAAAAGCTTTCTCTAACAAGACGCACGTGTGCCGGGTTAGCATGTGAGAGATAAGTGAGCCCTACAGCCCCTACAACGCCTTCTAAGCTTGGATTGCAGGAGATAACAACCTTCTGAGGCTTGGAGAGTCTTGTAAGCCTCTGAACAAGTGAGACAAGCTCTACGCTCTGATCAGAAGAGCCTGAGTTGAGAGGACTCAATACGGCGTCTTGTTTTGTTGTACGAACTTGCTTTGGCATCAGCAATTACCCTCTGTTTAATCAGTTCTTGGTCAAGTGGAGCTGAGGCATCTCTTACGCCACAGCAGGTGAGAAAGTGATGAGATCGTTTGAGCTGTATTCCCAGCCGTTTCAGATCATCAAAGGTGAGGCGAGACCGTCTTCTTGCAGCAATAATTCTTCGTGCGCCGGTGGGGCCAATACCGGGCACTCGTAAAAGTATTTCTAGTGGAGCATCCATAATCTCTACAGGAAATTGATTAAGATGTGCCAGCGCCCATCCAAGCTTTGGATCAATTTCTAAATCAAGCCAAGGTGCTTCCGGAGAAACTAGCTCATCAGGAGAAAACGCATAGTAGCGCATAAGCCAATCAGCCTGGTAAAGACGGTGTTCTCTACGCAGGGGAACAGGAGTGTCCAACTCTGGAAGACGATGGTCTTCTATAACAGGAATATAGGCAGAGAAGAATACTCGTTTCAATTCAAATTGCTGATAAAGCGCTTGCGATAAGTGCAATATTTGATTGTCTGATTCTGGAGAAGCTCCAATGATAATTTGCGTTGATTGTCCAGCGGGCGAGAAGGACCTCTTGCCTGAAGATACCCTTGATGAGCGCATAAAGGTATTCTTCAAGCAGTTTGAACGAAGAGCTAAACCTTCTTTTATGATCTGCTTCTGAGTAGGAATAACAATGCCCTTAGATTTGCCAGCAGACTTCACAATGCCCTTTGATGCATTTTTAGCTTCAAACAATTGCCTTTCTTCAGAGACACGTAGGCGGTGAATGAAAGACATGGGTTTAGTAACCGTTTCTGCGTTTTTGTGAGGACAAAGTTTAGTAAGTGAGGTTGAGCTAGGTAATTCCAGATTGACAGAGAGTCTATCTGCTAAGCGGCCAATGACATCAATAAGATCTGGATCTGTTCCGGGAATTACTTTTGCATGAACATAGCCGTTAAACAGCAACTCATTTCTAAGGTAGGAGAGACATTCAATCATAAGTTCTGTGGTGTGGTCTGGCGATCCTATAACACCTGAGGAAAGAAAGAGCCCCTCTATGTAATTTCTTTTATAGAAATCTACGGTAAGCTCTGCTAATTCCTGTGGTGTAAAGGTAGCCCGCTTGGTTTGTGCAGAAGATCTATTGACGCAGTAAGCACAGTCATAACAACAAGCATTAGAAAGTAAAACTTTTAGCAGCGTAATGCAGCGTCCATCAGGAGTAAATGAGTGGCAGCAACCTGCTGCTGAGGCCATTCCTACCTTTCCTGCCTGCGGATCTCTGTCTACACCAGAAGAAGTGCACGCCGCGTCAAATTTGGCTGCATCTGCAAGTATGGTGAGTTTATCAAGAGTATCCATGGCAGCAACTTTCTACTTGAAAATAGAACGTCTGTTCGTATACTTAGACTATCACGAACGGGGAAGAAGTAAAGAAAAATCTAGAACAAATGTTTGTCATTTTAAAACCGCAGGAAGGATGTGAATGACGTGTGAAGGATGTATACTTTTCCCATCAGCAACTGCGGAAGGAATGGCCATGAGCATACAGAAAAACAGCTCTTCACCATGCCTTTCTCGCCCCGTGAATTTACAAGTTCCCACCTACGCGTTGCGTGCATTAGAAGTTCTTGAAGATGCCGGATTTGAGGCGTGGATTGTAGGCGGCTGGGTACGAGACGCCCTACGCGGCTCATTTGCCCATGACATTGACATCACAACATCGGCAACGTGGCAGCAGAGCAAAGCGGCTTTTGAGGCTGCAGACATTTCTGTGCATGAAACAGGTATTGCATATGGAACCGTTACTGCTGTTGTCGAGAAGCACCCTATTGAGGTCACAACGTATCGCTGTGACGGAGAATATCTTGATGGTCGTCGTCCTGATTCTGTGCAGTTTGTCTCTCGTATAGAGGAAGATCTTGCTCGTAGAGACTTCACTATTAATGCAATGGCATATCACCCAAAGAGGGGATTGCTTGATCTTTATGGCGGTCAAGAAGATTTATCTGCGCGTGTAATTCGCGCTGTTGGGGAGCCTAAGGTTCGCTTTACAGAGGACGCTCTTCGTATGCTTCGAGCATTGCGGTTTGCATGCAGACTCTCGTTTTCAATTGAGGAGAAGACACATCAGGCACTTACTGAGTGTGCGCTGCTACTCTCTCAGGTTGCATCTGAGCGCATTGGCTCGGAAGTGGCTCAAATTGTTGAGGCTGGCCATATTGCCCATGCTATCAAGCTGTGTTTTCCTGTTTTAGCGGTAGCAATTCCAGAGCTCTTACCGTTGCAAAATTTTGATCAAAGAAGTCCGTATCACGCCTATGATGTGCTGGAGCATACTGCTCGGGTATGCTCTGCAGCAGAGGCTCTTACAGCAGGGTGTGCTACTCCCGCTCTTAGGTGGGCTGCTCTTCTGCATGATATTGCAAAGCCAGAAATGTTTAGCGTTGACGCAGATGGAAGAGGCCATTTTTATGGTCATCCAGAAAAAGGTGCAATCGTAGCAAAGGTTCTGCTTAAGCGCTTAGCTCTATCACAGCATTTGAGTAATGAAGTTTGTGCTCTTGTAGCATTGCATGACTATGATGTGGATGTTACAACCTCGTCGCTTAGGCATATGGTTGCCCTGTTAGCCGAGGCAAGTAAATCGGACGGCATTGCTCTTGCGTATGACCTTTTGACGTTAAAGCAGGCAGATGCTCTGGCAAAGGCAAATCCTTATCGTAGCTATGCGGTAACGCTTGAGGCAATGAGGACCCTTCTCCTACATGAGGCAAAACGGGGAATTGCTCAGCGTCCACAAGAGCTGTGCGTTTCGGGCGCAGAAATTATGGAAGTGCTCTCGCTTCAGCCAGGACCTGCTGTGGGCGTGTACCAACGTAAGCTCTTTGAGCTTTATTTAGCAGGTCAAGTGGAGAATAGAAAAGAAGATCTTCTCGCCATTCTTGCTCAGGGTAATTGGTAAAAATAATAAAGAGTGCCAGATTTAATCAATAAAAAAGTAAGGGCTTTGTATTTTTATAGGTTCGGTAAAACGGTATAGTAG
>JABZHC010000038.1 GCA_015259035.1 Atopobium sp. | reverse complement strand
CGTTGTCGTAAGCGCCATTGTAGACCCATGGGTCACTACCTTCTCTTTTGTTGTTGCACTAGCAATGAGAATTCAAGGGCAAAAGTTACAGATTCTTTGTAGAAATCAGGCGCGAGGAAGCTGGGGTAAGTCACGCAGAAAGATAGAGCAATCACGCTGGATTCATGAGCCTGAAATACACACCAAGTCTGAGCAAAAATACTCAGATAAGGCGAGAAAAACAGGCAAATCACTCAGACATGGCGAGAAAATCCGGCAAACAGCTCAGACTTGATGCTCTTTTCAGGCTGCTGCAAAAGCGCCATGCTTGATGCACTTTTCAGGCTGCTGCAAACGCATCCAAGCTCCATGCACTCCAAGCACGCCGGGTTTCTCGCCAGGCAAATAAAAAGAGGCCAGACCGAAGTCTGACCTCTCCAGTAAGCAATGTAGGATGGACTTACTTAAGGGTGACGGTAGCGCCAGCCTCCTCGAGCTGAGCCTTAGCAGCCTCAGCGTCCTCCTTCTTAGCGCCCTCGAGGACAGCCTTAGGAGCACCCTCGACGACCTCCTTTGCCTCCTTGAGGCCAAGGTTGGTAAGAGCACGGACAACCTTGATGACGCCGATCTTGTTGTCGCCGAAGCCCTCGAGGACAACGTCAAAGTTGGTCTTCTCCTCAGCCTCCTCAGCAGCGCCACCAGCTGCAGGAGCAGCAGCGACAGCTACAGGAGCAGCAGCGGAAACGCCAAAGACGTCCTCAAGCTCGTGAACGAGCTCAGAAAGCTCGAGTGCTGGCATCTCTTTAAGGGCCTCAATGATCTCATCTTTAGTGACAGCCATGTCAATTCTCCTTTTTAAACGATGCAGCCTTTGTACTGCATCTGGGCAAAAGCCCGGCTTGTATGTGTGCGTTTAAGTGCGTCTACACTCTCACGCGGTTTGCGCCAATGCGCGGGTACAACAAAACGTTGCTTATGCAGCGTTCTTCTGATCTGCGACTGCAGAAAGAGCGGTTGCGAGTCCACGAGCTGGACCAGCGCAAACCTGTGCAATACCGGTAAGTGGGCTTGCAACAACGAAGACAAGCTTTGCAATGAGCTCCTCGCGAGAAGGAAGGTCTGCGTAAGCCTTTGCCTCGTCAGCGGTAAGTGCCTGACCATCAGCGATACCACCAATGAACTCAACTTTCTTGAGCTTCTTGGCCTGATCCTTGATGACCTTAGCGGCCTCGACAGGATCATTCTCATAGAAAACGTATGCGCAGGTACCGGCGAGCATCTCGTCAATCTCTGGCATACCAGCGTTCTTAAGAGCAATCTTGACGATGTTGTTCTTATAGACCTTCATGTGAGCGCCTGCTGCGGTAAGTGCGCGGCGAAGCTCCTGAGTCTCCTTTACGGAGAGACCACGATAGTCGATAACAAACAGGCCCTTGGAGTTGTCGAGAGAAGCGGAAACCTTCTCGAGCAAATCAAGTTTAGACTGAGCTGGCATGTAGTACACCTCCTTTATCATGTCTCAGGCACGAGCGCCAACAGGTGCGGCCCTCACATGAAAAGACCCCACTTTGGCAACCAAAGCGGGGTCTGGATGTACTAATCTCAAGACCACCTCGGCAGGCGGGAATTCCCATTAAGCCTTGGATTCAAGGCGCCGGCTGTCTTTGGCAGCGAACGTGCAACTACAAGACGTCTGTCTTGCGTTGGATATTGTGCAGCAAAAAACTATCCAAGTCAAGGTTGAGTGCACAATTTCTTTCTCTTCACAAAAATTTGACGAGAAGGGCGGCTAAGCAGCTACGCACAACTCAGCCACACACATCAGCCACACGCGCGCCGCAAGCAGAGTCCACGCCTCAAACCACACGCTCACTGCAAGCAGAGTCCACGCCTACACCACATGCACGCTTCAAGAAAAATCCGGTACCTGCAAGCAGATACCGGATTAAGCGTGCTAGGCACTTCTAAGCGTAAAGCTTAGTCCTCCATAAGGTTACGAACCTTGGTTGGATCAACCTTGATGCCAGGACCCATAGTAGAGGAAATAGCAACGGTCTTGACGTACTTACCTTTAGCGCTGGATGGCTTGACGCGAATAATCTCAGAGAGAAGTGCACCATAGTTCTCAACAAGCTGCTGGACCTCAAAAGAAGCCTTGCCGATTGCAACGTGGCAGATACCAAAACGGTCTGCACGATACTCAACACGACCAGCCTTAAGCTCGTTAACCATCTTTGCAACATCCATGGTAACGGTGCCGAGCTTAGGGTTAGGCATAAGGCCACGAGGACCAAGAACACGACCAAGACGGCCAACCTTACCCATCATCTGAGGGGTTGCGATTGCTGCGTCAAAGTCAAGCATGCCCTTCTCGACCTCTGCGATGAGCTCGTCGCCACCGACGATGTCAGCGCCAGCTGCCTCAGCCTCGCGGGCCTTCTCGCCCTCTGCGAAGACTGCAACGCGAACGGACTTACCAGTGCCGTGAGGCAGAGAGATAGAACCGCGAACGTTCTGGTCAGCCTTACGAGTATCGACACCAAGGCGAATTGCTACCTCAATGGTCTCGTCAAACTTAGCAGTTGCAAGCTCCTTAGACAGGGTTACTGCCTCTTTTGGGCTGTAGAGGTTTGCACCGTCTACCTTGGCAACTGCATTCTTGTAGTTCTTTCCGTGCTTAGGCATTATGTACCTCCTGTGGTTAGCGGGCGTCTGCCCTCCCACTCCTGCATCTTCCGTCCATAGTTACGCCCTCTTGGCGAGAAACCCAACTACGTGCACTAGCGTCGGATGCTCTGACAAAAACAACCGTCAGCCACACACATGGCTGACGGGAGTAAACACTACTCGGCGATGGTTACACCCATGGAACGAGCGGTACCAGCGACGATCTTCTTTGCAGCCTCAATGTCGTTTGCGTTGAGGTCAGGCATCTTAATCTCAGCAATCTTGGTGAGCTGCTCCTGGGAGAGCTGACCAACCTTATCGCGCTGAGGAACACCGGAACCACCCTTGAGGTGAAGCTCCTTCTTGATGAGCTGAGCTGCTGGAGGAGTCTTGGTTACGAAGTCAAAGGAACGATCCTCGTAAACAGAAATCTCGACTGGGATGATGTCACCAGCCTTGTCCTGAGTTGCAGCGTTAAATGCCTGGCAGAACTGCATAATATTGACCTGTGCAGCACCCAGAGCTGGTCCTACTGGAGGAGCTGGGTTTGCCTGGCCTGCAGGAATCTGCAGCTTAATAAAGTTAACAACCTTCTTTGCGGGCATGTTAAGCCTCCTGTTTGAATACGTTTGAGTCTATTCTCGCGCACTCCCGAGAAGCAATCCACAAGGGACGAGAAGTGCGGGATAAGCCGTTAGTTACTAGTCTATCAGGGAAATCTGATCCATGGTGAGCTCAACCGGAGTCTCGCGACCAAAGATGGTGAGCATAACCTTAATCTTGCCGGACTCTGCGTTGACCTCAGAAACAGTTCCATCGAAGTCAGCGAGAGGACCAGAAAGAACGTGAATAGCCTGACCGACCTCAATATTGGTTGCTGTACGCTTAGGTACAGGGCTACCCGTCTTCATACCGCCGCGACGCATGATCTTATCGAACTCATCACGACGCAGAGGAACTGGCTTGCCGTCAATGCCAACAAAACCAGTTACGCCTGGGGTGTTGCGAACAACAGCCCAAGTATTGTCATCCAGCTCCATGCGAACAAGAACATAACCTGGGAAAACCTTGGACTCTTTGGTCTCGCGCTTACCGCCGTCCTTGACCTCAGTGACTTCCTCGGTAGGAATCTGAATATCAACAACAGCACGCTCAAGGCCATAGGTCTCAATACGGTGCTCAAGGTCTGTCTTTACCTTGTTCTCATAACCTGAATAGGTGTGAACTACATACCAGCGCTTAGCCATTGATTATCCCCTCAGTCCAGTAAAGGCGACGAGACCAGCAACAATGCCAGTATCAACCAGCCAAGTTACCAAGCCAAAGAAAATGATTGTTGCAATTACGGCTACAGAGAAACCAGCAAGCTCAGAGCTTGAAGGCCACACAACGCGGTGCATTTCTGTACGAACGCCTGCAAAATAAGCACCCAGGCGGCCAAAGAAGCCAGGGTTAGCGTTACGCTGAATGGACTTCTCCTGCTTCTTTGCCTCGGCCTTAGTAGCCTTAGCAGAAGCTTCAGGAGTAGCTTCAGCCTGAAGGGCTTCACGCTGGGCGCGCTCTTCTGCGCGAGCCTTACGTGCGCTCCTCTTATTGCGCTCCTTATTTGCCATCCTACGCTCCCTTGGATGTTATACCTACATACAAACCGGCCAACCCTTATGGGAAGGCCGGTGAAGTTATCTGGCAGGCCAGGAAGGACTCGAACCCTCAACAAACGGTTTTGGAGACCGCCGCTCTACCATTGGAGCTACTGGCCTAGAACGAACCCACCTAGCCTAGCGGGTCTCGCGATGTACCGTGTGCTTGTGGCACCATGGGCAGTACTTCTTCAACTCCATACGATCTGGGTTGTTGGACTTGTTCTTGTCCGTAGTGTAATTACGACGCTTGCACTCAGTGCAGGCGAGAGTAACGAGTGTACGCATTGATCCTCCTGAACACGGTCACGAGATGTATTCTCGAAATGTGACGCGGTTGCTTAGGTTAGCACCCACTACCCAGAGATGTCAATACTTTTCTCTAATTACTCTAGGCGTTCACATATTTTTTCTCGACAAAAAACCCGGCGCGCAAAAGAGCACGCCGGGCAAGTTAGCAACTTTTAAAGAAGTTACTCGATGACGGTGGAAACACGGCCATCGCCGACGGTGTGGCCACCCTCGCGGATAGCGAACTTCAGACCCTGCTCAAGAGCGATTGGGTGAATGAGCTCGCAGCCAACGGTGATGTGGTCACCAGGCATAGCCATCTCTACCTTGCCACCGTTTGCATCGGTGAGCTCGTAGATGTCGCCGGTTACGTCAGTTGTACGGAAGTAGAACTGTGGACGGTAACCAGAGAAGAATGGGGTGTGACGGCCGCCCTCTTCCTTAGTAAGAACGTAAACCTCACCGGTGAACTTCTTGTGTGGAGTAACGGTACCAGGCTTGCAGAGAACCTGACCGCGCTCGATGTCCTCGCGCTTAACACCACGAAGAAGAATACCAACGTTGTCGCCAGCCTCGCAGAAGTCCATGGTCTTACGGAACATCTCAATGCCGGTAGCAACAGAGTTCTGAGTTGGCTTAATACCAACGATCTCGACTGGATCGTTGAGCTTGAGCTCACCACGCTCAACACGGCCGGTAGCAACGGTACCACGACCAGAAATGGTCATGACGTCCTCGATTGCCATCAGGAATGGCTTCTCGTTGTCACGAGCTGGTGTTGGGATGTAGGAGTCAACAGTGTGCATGAGCTCACGGATGGACTCAACCCACTTCTCCTCGCCGTTAAGAGCGCCGAGAGCGGAACCACGGATGATTGGAAGGTCATCGCCTGGGAAGTCGTACTCAGAGAGAAGGTCACGGGTCTCCATCTCGACGAGGTCGATGAGCTCGTCATCGTCGACCATGTCGCACTTGTTCAGGAAGACGACGATGTAAGGAACGCCGACCTGACGTGCAAGAAGGATGTGCTCACGAGTCTGAGCCATAGGACCATCGGTTGCAGCAATAACGAGGATTGCGCCGTCCATCTGAGCTGCACCAGAAATCATGTTCTTGATGTAGTCTGCGTGACCAGGGCAGTCGACGTGAGCGTAATGGCGCTCCCAAGTCTCGTACTCAACGTGAGCAACGGAAATGGTAATACCACGCTGACGCTCCTCTGGAGCCTTATCGATGTTCTCGAAGGCGGTATAGTCTGCCTTGCAGCCCTCGGTCTCAGAGAGAACCTTGGTGATTGCTGCGGTAAGGGTAGTCTTACCGTGGTCGACGTGACCAATGGTACCGATGTTTACGTGTGGCTTTGTGCGGTCAAACTTTTCCTTGGCCATTGCCAATCCTCCTTCTGGAACTAACCCTCGGGCTAGACCGTGGTGAAAAAACGTCTGTTTATACTCAACGGCGCAAATGTCTAGGACATGTACGCCGTAAAGAGTCTGGTACCGGCGACTGGATTCGAACCAGTGACGTCACGGGTATGAGCCGTGTGCTCTAACCAGCTGAGCTACGCCGGCATAAATGCCGCTTGAAAAATGGAGCCCGCGACCGGATTTGAACCGGTGACCTCTTCGTTACCAACGAAGTGCTCTACCTACTGAGCTACACGGGCGTGGTGGGGATACTTGGACTCGAACCAAGGAACTCAGAGAGAGCGGATTTACAGTCCGCCGCAGTTGCCGCTGTGCCATATCCCCAAATGCCGTTTTCAAGCACTCTTGAAGTAATTAATACGCTGTACCTTGTGGTTTAACGTACGCAGAAAGTCTTGTTGAACTTCCGTATTACCTCGTAAGCGGGAAAATATTACGATTGAATAAAAATCTTGTCAACGTAATCCACCCAACCGGGCGTATCTTATCAAATTTTTTCCACAATTCCATGCGGTTTTCTCGACGCGATTCCATGCGGTTTTCTGGCCACAACTCCAAGCGGGTTTCTGGCCACAACTCCACCGATTTTCTCATCACAACTCCAAGCGGGTTTCTCGCCAGACGCATACGGGCTTTTACGGTTGTCTATAGAAGCCATACGCGATACGTCGCGAATGCCCTAAAATTCGCACGAAAAAAGCCAGGCAATGCCTGGCTGAAAATTCAAGTGGTGCCGCCACCAGGCTTCGAACCCGGGACCTACTGATTACAAGTCAGTTGCTCTACCAGCTGAGCTATAGCGGCATCAAGTGCAGAGGATATTCTATAGACTTTTCTGACTTTGGTCTAGTCTCAATTTTCGAGAAATTTTTCTCCACAAACTGGTCGATGCAGCATGTAGGAGTGCTTTCCTTCTGTAGGAGCTAGCTTGGTACAAATGCGCTGTCCATCAAGTCTAGCCAGCCTGAAAACCGCATCATGTCTGTGTAAAACAGCTCAGACTTGGCGAGAAAAACCGGCAAATAGCTCAGATATGGTGAACTTTTCCGGCAAATTATTCAGATATGGCGAGAAAATCAGGCTCCATGAAAGCGTCCATGACACCACACCCAGATCTAAAGCTACGTCACGAAAGACCCGCCTGAAAAGTGCAAAGAATCTGTATTTGAGCCACCGATTCTTTGATGAAATCAGGCAAATCCACCGATTCTTTGCTGTTATCAGGCAAATTTTACAGATTCTTTGCAGAAATCAGGCACGTCAGTCAAATTGGAGCGTCGAGTGCATTGGCACGTTAGTCAAATTGGCATGTTGAGTGCGTGAGACGCTGACCTGGTCACCTATTTGCCTAGCAGCTTCCAGAGTTTCTCGCGTTGTTCTGGAGAAATACGGTCTTCAAGCGTCATGCGCGTACTGACCTGATCGCGACGCATCTCTTCGACAACGTTATCTGCCTGGGAAATCTCGTGAACCAGCGATGCGCTTGCAATGCGCGTGACCTCGCCGGGGCCAAAGCCGGCTGTGGCACGAATGTCCCTGTCCGACGTGACCAGAAATACCTTGCGACCAGCCTCTCGCGCGTCCGTGACCAGGCGCTCAATAACGCTATCTGCGGACTCCCCCGTCTCGGAGAAGACCAGTTGCACGCCAGCGTGGGTG
>JABZHC010000037.1 GCA_015259035.1 Atopobium sp. | reverse complement strand
GTGTAGGAGAGCTCAGTTTCGTGTAGAGTTTGCATTGCGGTTATTTCCTTTCTGAATTGGTTGTGGTGACTATATTTTAGGAAATAACCGCACTTCTTTTAAACACCTGAAATGCTTGCTTACACCACTTTTCGGGACACGACCATGAAAATTGAAAATTAGCTGTTTTATCTCCAACTAAGACGATTTTTTACCGCGTCAAAAACTTTTATCTGGGCAAACGTTGTATGCAGAAAAATGAAATCTCCAACTAAACGCATTTTTTACCACTTGGAGGTGACTCGAGGAACTTTTAACACCGAAATGCCCATCCGCGCACATCTGCACATGTTACCAGCACGTCGCAGCGCCTACGCTCGCGCCGGGCGCACAAAAAAGCCTGGTAGCGGAACGCTACCAGGCTTTTAGCGAAGCTAAGTGTCTAAGCTAGATCTTAGAACTCGACAGGAAGGTCGAAGTAGACGCACTTAAGCAGCTGCTCCATCTCCTCCTGGGTAGGCTTGCGTGGGTTGGAGAGGGTGCAAGCATCCTCGATAGCAAGGCGAGCAACCTCTGGAGCCTTCTCGAAGAACTCCTTCTCGTCGATGATGGAGGTCTCGGACTTGGTTCCGCCCTCGCCGTAGTTCTTGATGCCCTGTGGGATGTCAAGAGCGTCGTTGATATCGCGAATCTTCTGGACAAGTGCCTCTACCAGCTCATCCTCGGTGTTGCCCTCGAGGTGCAGGATCTCCTTAGCAATGAATGCATAGCGAGCCTTTGCGCGCTCATCGCGAGCGTTGAACTGGATGACTTTGCCCAGGTACATAGCGTTTGCGCAACCGTGGATGATGTGACCACCGGAGAATGCAGCGCCGGTCTTGTGAGCCATGGAGTGAACGATGCCCAGAAGGCCAGAGGAGAATGCGATACCAGCAAGGCACTGTGCGTCATGCATGTGCTGACGTCCCTCTTTGTCGCCTGCGTAGGACTTTGGCAGCCACTCGACAATCTCGCGGATTGCGTGGAGAGCGTCGCCGTCGGTGTACATAGAAGCAACGGTAGAAACGTATGCCTCGATAGCGTGGGTCAGTGCGTCCATACCAGTGTGAGCAACAAGCTTAACAGGCATGCCGTAAGTGAGCTCAGGGTCAACAATTGCGACGTCAGGAGTAATCTGGAAGTCAGCGATTGGGTACTTAACGCCCTTCTGGTAATCGGTAATGATGGAGAATGCGGTTACCTCAGTTGCGGTACCGGAAGTAGAAGAAATTGCGCAGAAGTGAGCCTTGGTGCGGAGCTCAGGAAGGCCGAAGACCTTGCACATGTCCTCAAACGTGGTCTCAGGATACTCGTACTTGATCCACATAGCCTTAGCTGCGTCGATTGGGGAGCCGCCGCCGATAGCAATGATCCAGTCTGGCTGGAACTCGCTCATCTTAGCAGCGCCGCTCATAACGGTCTCAACGGAAGGATCGGACTCAACGCCCTCAATGTGAGCAACCTCAAAACCTGCGGACTTGAGGTCATTCTCGATGTCATCAAGGAAGCCGCCGCGGCGCATGGAGCTACCGCCGGAAACGATGACTGCCCTCTTACCCTTGAGGTTCTTAACCTCGTGACGAGCACCCTCGCCAAAATACAGATCGCGTGGATTTGTAAAACGTCCCATAAAACCTCTCCTTAACTATGTGCCGCTTCCTTAAGCGGCTAGCGAAGCCATTCTTCGCAATTACTTCTTCTCAACATTTCTATATTAGCTCATTTTGGACACCTGTACCAAAATGAATGTGCCATTTTATGCAATATCGTTCAAAATTTATGCACCCGTCTGGCGAGAAACCCGTTCACTCCAAACGTTTCCTTCTGCCGTTCACAATCTTCTTACGACGCTCGCGGACTTACCCCGCACACCCAAATAACCTGCGATATCATTACGTAAGAGAGAAAGGAATCACGTGGCGTTTGATCCAGTAAAAGAAGACTACCAGCGGCTTATCCTCCGCTTTGCTCGCACGCAAGTCGGCGACGAGGACAGCATTGCTACGCTGATGAAGGACTTCAACTGGCGATTCTCCAACGACCGCAATTCCCTCCCTCAAACCGACGAAGACCGCGCGTTCAATCTAGTTGCGCAAGCAGCCGAGATTGTTGATTATCGCCTGCCGTTTGTCGAAGAATCCCAGGCGCAGGCTCTTATCGACCAGGGAAAACACCTCCTTAACCAGGCAATTCAGCTTGACCCCAACTGTTTTGATGCCCAGCGAATGCTCCACGCCTCAAATAGCAGGCTTTTTGACTCCTACTACCAATTCCTTGTGGAGAAGCTCCCCCAGGTTGAGGCCGCGTGTTACCAGAAGGCGCAAGAGTCCTCGCAGGGGCTTCCCGCCGAGCAGGCAGAACTTGCCCAGCGCCTGGCTATCAACCCCTATAAGCGCTGGTTAGCCACGCTTTCTTCTCGCGCACTTATCTGCGGCCGCAACAAAGACGCCATAGCATATGGCGAGAAACTCCTGGAGCTTGACGCTGCGGACGCAGCTGATGCTCGTTTTACGCTTGCACTCGCGTACGCAAAACTCGAGGACGAAGACGCCCTCGACAACCTTATGGACAAGTACCGCAAGCTAGATCCTCCTCGTGGGGCAGATGACCCGTGGATTTTGCTGGCTCGCCTGGCTATTCACTTCAAGAAGCGTGAGCTGGTTGAGGCAGAACACTACCTTGACCTGCTGATTGAGCGCTATCCCGAGGCAACGCTTTGCTGTTTTGTGCAGAAGGACTTGCCCGAAGGAGAGTTCTCGCGCCTTAACGTGCTCCCCTATTCTGAGGACGAGCTCATTATTGCCATTGCAGAGGCAACGGTGCTGCTGCAGGAAGGAAATGACCTGATAGGACGCGGTGTTCTTGGTCGTTGGCTTGCAGATCAAGTTAGGGCGAGAGACCCAAAGACCGTTGAACTTGCAGAAAAAGAGCTGCAGATGCAGGCAAACGCCTTATTTGCTTCTGCTGATTCGTTTCCTGGTGGATCCGACTTCCCCGACGGCCCGGTCGGCTCCGGCCCCAGCGGCCCCGCTGGTCCACGACCACACGGACCGTATATCGACGGGCCAAATAATCCACGCTCAGGTGGTGATGCAGAGTGATTAAGCATTCCGCTAACGATATGGTCAGCGAGCAAGTAGATCGCCTGGTAGCTAAGTGTGCACGAGAAAAGAACATCGTCTCTGAAGCTGCTCTCTACGAGTTGAAGCTTGCGGTGGAAGCTTCCCCTGAAGACTTCATTGCTGACGAAGAAGAAAAGGCTTTTGCTCAATACGTCAACGTCATTGGCAAGTATCAGGCTGGAATTATTAAAGAAATTGATTCCGATGCTGACTTCTTTGCAAGTCGGATGGATCTGCTTAACTTCTTGCATAATCAAATGACAAATATCATTGAAAACCCAGCTCTTGCTAACACAAGCATTAACCTTGAAGCACAGCGAATTCTTGCACAGATTTCCAATAATCATCCTGCAGCAATCCTCAACGACCTGTTAGACCTGCAAAAAGAATTTGACCCCATATTTAAACCAAAACTAGAGCAAGCAAAGCAAAATCAAGGCGACGCTTGGACCTGCGCTGAAGCTCGACCACTTTTGCGCCTCTACGCACAGGTTGCCCAGGTTGCAACCGATTGCGCTTGCTTCAAGCTCTCCAAAAAAGCCTGTGAAGATCTCTTGTTCTTCTCGCCAACAGATTTGCTGGGTGCGCGTTTTACCTTGGCATATGTTCTTGCTCGCCTGGAGGACGAGGAGGAGCTCC
Source organism: Atopobium sp. (assembly GCA_015259035.1). Classification (GTDB taxonomy): domain Bacteria; phylum Actinomycetota; class Coriobacteriia; order Coriobacteriales; family Atopobiaceae; genus Lancefieldella. Next base: position 4,225 of record JABZHC010000037.1, on the reverse strand, counting down.
ACAAGCTGGACGAGAGCTGTGGATATCAGTCAAATGCCTGGATGCGTCTGGCGTTTACGCTGCTGTTCTTCAAGTTGAATCGCATGCCCGCGGCAAAGCGCGCGCTCAAAGGTTTTGTTAACCTCGGCGAAGGAGCGGCATATGCGCTGCTCAGGCCATCTTTTGTTGATCTCTACATTCCGTGCAGAATCAATTTCTCGCCTGATACGTTTGCCGAAAACGTTATCGCAGTTCACGAGGCCGAGGCGATTATCGCCGACGTGCCGGAATTTATTTCGTGGGCTGAGTCGGTGCCCGGCGTAACTCAAAGCGCTCGCGACTACGCGTTTAAGGCCGGACTAGACTGGTGGGAAAACGAAGAATAGATGAAAGCCCAAAATCGCTTCGTTTAGCCCTAGAAATCTGCAGCATCTTTGCTATACTTTTTCTTCGCGTCCCCATCGTCTAACGGTTAGGACATCGCCCTTTCAAGGCGGCAATACGGGTTCGATTCCCGTTGGGGGCACCATAGAACGCAAATCCCAAGGCAGCAAACGCTCCCTTGGGTTTTTTCTTAGGTCTTATTTTCTTAGGTTCTAATTTAGCAGTTGGCGAGAAGAACCTCTTGTAGACTCTCAACCGATAATCCAGCGCGTGCAAGAATGTTGTGGTGAATGTCTGCCTCCAAGTATGCATCTGGCATGCCTAAACGTAGTACCTGCGGACATGCACTTGAAGCGCTGACCTGCTCGACAACTGCACTGCCAAACCCACCCAAAACGCTATGCTCTTCAACCGTAATAATCACATCAGAGTTCTGACAGATTTCCGTCAGAGATGCGTCAAGTGGCTTGATGCTCGATACGCCATAGACCTCGATGTTCGTCTGGTTGGCAGTCCCATCTGCAATCACCTGCTCTGCAGCTCGCTGAGCAGCCTCGACGACTCGGCTGGCTATCGCACCTGTTGCAAGAACTGTCACGTGTTTTGGTTGAGTGGTAGCCGCTGCTTCAGTAGTCGCGGCTTTGGTGGACGCCGCACCCACCGCGCCAGCTGACTCAAAGAGTTTCTCGACACCAGAGTCATCAAAAACGTAACCATCTGGATGCAGATTGACGCCATCGCACGAGGTCATACGCACATAAGCTGGTCGTGGATGCCTTGCAAGCTCTATGAGCGTTGCGGCAAGCTGCGCGTTATCAACCGGATTGAACACGGATAGTCCCGGGATGGTCCTGGTTACCGCAATGTCCTCCACCGCCATGTGAGATGGACCTGTAGCTGCAGATTCACATCCGGCAGCAACACCCACAAGCACTACAGGCGACTTCATCATGCCAAGGTTGACGCGAATCTGATCCAGCGTTCGAGAGGTCACAAACGTGGCATAGCACGGCGCAAAAACGTGGAAGCCCTCATTTGCGCAGGCAGATGCGACCTCAATAAGGTTTTGCTCCGCAATTCCACACTGGATGTAGCCGTCTGGGCGAAGCTCTCGAAAGCGGTCTAAGTTCAAACGACGACCATAATCGGCCACAGCAACAGTTAGCAGCTCATCGTCTTCGGCAAGCTTACCCATAACCCAGCCGAACACTTCTTTTGTATTCATACCCGTAAGCATCTGCGCTTCTCCGACAGAAATTTGCGCTGGCTGCAAAGATGTATCTAGCATGAGCATGCCTCCTCTGCGACTTTCAGATCAAGTAATGCCTGCTCATAGAGGTCGTCCGTCACGCACGCGTCGTGGAACGAGACGTTATTCTCGGCAAATGAAAGTCCCTTGCCCTTGATGGTGTGCGCGATAATCGCACGAGGCCTGGAAGATTGCTGCTTTAATGCGTCGTACAACGCGAGCACATCATGGCCATCTACCTCGACGGACTCAAAGCCAAACGCATCAAACTTTCTTGCAATTGACCCGGTGTCCAAAATGGACGCGCAAGGGCCATCCAGCTGCATGCGGTTCTGGTCAACAATAACCGTCACGTTGGAGAGCTGGTTGTGGCCGATAAACGCGGCACTCTCCCAAATGGAGCCCTCGTCGCACTCGCCGTCGCCCACAATACAAAAAACGCGAGAAGGAAGATCTTTTCTGCGAAGGCTTAACCCCAGGCCAGCGGCATAGCCCAAGCCCATACCAAGGCTGCCACCAGAGATTTCAAAGCCGCGCTGAGGATCTCGCAGAGGATGCTTAAAGAGGACGGCGTTGGGTCCAAAGACTCCGCGGTCAATATCCCCTTGAGAGATCATTCCTGCACGTAGAAGAGCTGGGAACAAAGCAAGCGATGTGTGAGCCTTAGAAAGAATCAAGCGGTCTCTGAGTTCCCACTCGCAATCCCTGTGGCCTACCTGCATAACCTTACTTAAAAGCACAGAGACTATATCTGCCACAGAACACGCGCCGCCGATGTGAAATGGCGTTGAGCTGTAGCGATGTGCCAGCTCGATGATACCTCGACGCACCTCTAGCGCTTCGTGACGCAGATAAAACTCAAGCTGCGCGCGCTGATCAGAGTCTATTTCTGTAGAAGTCGGCGATGCGTCCACATGCTCTGACCGGCGGACCGAGGAGATGTCCAGAGGCCCCATAGAGCCATCTACCTGCTCAGATACACCAACAACACTCTGGTGTGGAGCAAGCCAAGTCTGACTCCACTCAATGCAGTTGCCATCGGACAACTCAATTACCTGCTCAAGTACAAGCAAAGCCTCATTTGGAGAACACTGCAGGTAGTCGGCATGGTCTTTGCCTGCAATTTGCGACTGATAGCGCATGCGAGAGCGCGCAATCTCTTTTTGAGAAGTTCTTTCAACCGCGTCAAAGAGCGACTCATTCTCAAAGTCTGCCTCTTCGAGCTGCGGACAAACAAGCAGGTTAGACCACGATTCCTGGCACACCACAGGTCTATCCGAGACGCTCCTGACACGGCGCAAAAAGAGTACATCAGAGCCGATGGGAATCTCTAGGTGCTCGGCAACAGCTTGATCTGCAGGAACTACCTGCTTAAATAGGACTTCGGTTCGATACTCAAAGCCGCCATCTCTGAGTGCGGCTGCAAATGAAAGTACGGTATTTCCTGCCGCATGACGAACGGTGTTAGAGATAACCTGTGTTGCTCGACCCTTTTGAGTAAGCAGCAAACCCTCTTTGACCAGGGATTGAATAGCTTTTCTGATGGTTCCTCGGCTGACGCCATACTGCGCCATAAATTCGGCCTCAGACGGAATGTACGTTCCCGCCTTCCAGTCTTCTGACAGAATTTTGACGCGCATCAAATCTGACAACTGAACATGAAGAGGTGTAGCGGACGACGAATTGAGTCCTCCTCTGACCTGGGGAGATAGTAACTCAGTAGCCGCATCTTCAGAAACTAAAACCGGAAAAACACCTGTCTCAAATGACATAGGTCCTCCGAAGTGAGTAAGAAATTAGTCATGCATACGTTAGGTACAAGACAAGTAGTATACAAGTTTCTAAAGGAGAACAGAATAGGTATGGAAATAACTTTTGCTGGTCGACATTGCAGAATATAATTACTTTGTTAAATAAATTTACTCTTGATCAAATTAGCCTTTAAGGAGATTTGATAATGACACATTTGCCTGATAGACCGTTTCTTAAGTCATTGTTTGATAAATATGATTTTAGTTATGTTTTGGAGCACTTTTTTGACGAAAACGGCGTAAAAGACTCAGCCCCAGACGAACTAAAGGCTGAATTCAAAGATGTCGAATTCAAACGTTATCCCGAAAATGGCTGCCTTTAATTACATAAGGCAAAACTTGACTAGTAACTCCTAACCTGAACTGCCTCCCATTTCTTATGTCCAAGAAATGGGAGGCAGTTCAGACGCAGAGGGCTTTTTTATTTCGTTTATTGAACAACTAACTTACTAGAATCTTTGAATTTTTCTACAATAACGGTCCTCTCATCCGTTAAATTTCGATAGCTGAACGGTGTCCAACAAAATTTTTTATTGGACAGTAACTATTCTTTATGTCCAATAAAATCTTTTATTGGACATACTAAGATGCGGATTCATCAGAGTTAACTATATGTGAAAGCCTTGGGAAAAAATAAATTGAAGGGCGTCTACCGCTGGCTGGCACAATCTCATCTATATATCCAAGTTCAGCTAAATCGTTGATAAGACGTTTGCCAGTTCGTGCATTAACCCCATCAGAATGCGTTATCTCTGATGATGAAAAAATTGGTTGTCTAAATAAAGCGTCAACAACTTTAGTT
>JABZHC010000036.1 GCA_015259035.1 Atopobium sp. | reverse complement strand
GCTGTTGCCAGCGGAACAACGTACGTTCCATCAGTCAACGCAAGCAGCGAGCATTCTGGTCCCTCAAGGAACTCCTCGACAACAACGGTTGCTCCTGCATCGCCAAAATGGCCGGAGAAGCACTCGCGAACACCTTCAAGAGCCTGTTCAAGCTCAGTTGCAACAATAACGCCCTTACCTGCGGCAAGGCCGTCTGCCTTAACAACTACAGGAGCGCCGATGTGGCGAACATACGCCTCGCAAGACGCCTGGTCTGTGAAAGACTTCCATGCAGCAGTTGGAACGTTTGCTCGCTCCATAACGCCCTTGGCAAACGCCTTTGAGCCCTCCATCTGCGCTGCATTCTGATTAGGGCCAAAGCATGCAATACCGGCCTGACGAACAGCGTCTGCAACACCCACAACAAGAGGTGCTTCGGGGCCAATAACTACCAGGTTAATGCCTTTTTCCTTGGCAAAAGAAACAACCTCATCAGGGTTATTCTGATCAATGGGAGCAAGCTCTGCCTGTGCAGCCATGCCACCATTACCTGGAGCAACGTAAATTTTTCCTGCGCGAGGCGACTCCTGCAGCTTAGTCAAAAGCGCGTGCTCACGACCACCAGCGCCGAGCAACAAAATATCAACGGTGTCATTCATAAGTACTCCAGCCTTCTGATACAACGCCTTTGGGATACAAGCAACGCCAACAGAGCCTTCTCCCAGGCTCTTCTTAAACTCGGGAGAAACAAGTCTTTCTGCAATACATTCTGCATCATATTCGTTGGTTTTAAGCGGCTTTTTGAGATGCTTTTCTATGCGTTTCTCGCCACTTGAAATCACTACATACTTGAGCTCGCCGCGCTTTACAAAACAAGCGCTCATAAGGCGAGAAATTCTTGCTGCTAGATCGGTAAAATCTGATGAGCGAGCCACCTCTGTACATTTTCCGCCAACCAAACGATACAAATACATATCGTTTGAGATGCGCCTATGCAAACGCTCAAGTCGAAGTCGCAACGAAAGCCTGGGGTGTTTGTCCTTGCTTTTATGAAGGACAACCTTGTTCATTGCAATGTACATTGTGGCAACTACCTCGGCAAGTTCGTGTGCATATGCACAGGTTGCCTCAAAAGAAGCCCCGGATGCTCTTGCCACGCTTAAGCGCTCAAGCATGATTCCCATGGCGGTAGGCATATTTCCGCTATCTACCAGGCAAATTGAGCTTGAAATATCAGGATTGTTCTGACAAGCCTTTTTTGCCGTAAGAAGCGAGTCAGAGAAATCTGCCCACACGTGGAGCGAGAGGATTTTTTGAGCTCCTGACTCAAAAATGCCTCGGTAAAACTCGCCTACCTGATCAGCATCTGAACTCAAAGCTCCAGGTATTACAGAAACCCCCAGGGCTTCAAGCTGGGAAGCTTCAAGCCCACAGGGGTTATCGCAAACTATTGCAAAAGTTGAGCAGTCCGAAGACGCCACGGGTTACCTCCAGTAGCGGTCGATTGTCTGCTCGCGATCTGGACCAACAGTGATGATAGAAACGCGTACACCAGCAAGTTGCTCCAGGAAGTCAATGTAGTCCTTAGCCTCACGAGGCAGCTGGTAGAAGTTGCGAACGTTAGAGATATCGCACTTCCAACCAGGAAGAGTCTCGTACACAGGCTTTGCGTGATAGAAGACGCTCTGGTGCTCTGGGACGGTCTTGTAAATCTTGCCGTCGCACTCATAAGCAACGCATACCTTAATCTCGTCCAGGCAGCCAAGAACGTCAAGCTTGGTGATTGCCAGATCAGTGAGGCCATTAATGCGAGCCGCGTAGTTAACAACTACTGCGTCATACCAACCACAACGGCGCTTACGACCAGTAGTAACGCCGTACTCATGACCAACTTCGCCGAGAAGATCGCCCGTCTCGTCAAAGAGCTCTGTTGGGAATGGACCAGAGCCAACGCGTGTGAGGTAAGCCTTTGCAATACCCAAAACGCGGTCAATGTTGGTTGGACCAACGCCAGAACCAGTTACTGCGCCACCAGCGGTGCAGCTAGAAGAGGTAACAAATGGATAGGTGCCGTGGTCAATATCAAGCATGGTTGCCTGAGCACCCTCGAAGAGAATGTTCTTGCCAGCCTCAAGCTCTTCGTTGAGGAAGAGAGAAGACTCAACAATGTAAGGACGAATGCGATCTGCATAAGGCAGGTAGGTCTCACAAATTTGGTCAACGGTATAGGTTGGAAGACCGTATACAAGGCTCAAGATTGGATTGGTGTACTCAAGTGCAGCTTCAAGCTTCTTGCGGAAGATTTTCTCGTCAAGCATGTCCTGAATACGAAGACCAGTGCGGTTCATCTTGTCCATGTAAGTTGGGCCGACACCACGCTTAGTGGTACCAATAAGGTTCTTGCCCAGCTTTTTCTCGTGCACGCCATCAAGATCTTTGTGATAAGGCATAACAATGTGAGCGTTGCCGGAAATCTTAAGCAGGTCACAGGAAATACCCTTGCTCTCCAGCATGTCAATCTCGCCGAGAAGAACCTCTGGGTCAACAATGCAGCCATTGCCAATAACTGGATAGGTATTCTCGTACATAACGCCAGATGGAACCTGGTGAAGTGCAAGCTTTGTGTCTCCAGCAATTACCGTGTGGCCTGCATTTGCACCACCTGCGTAACGGCAAACAACGTCAAAATCTCCGGAAATGAGGTCGGTAACCTTACCCTTACCCTCGTCTCCCCACTGAGCACCAACAAGTACGGAAGCTGGCATAAGTTCTCCCCTATCGCAGCTATCTACAAACACGACCATTACATGACGGTTGCAACCTCTTTAGGGGTTGCTTCATAAGTATATCTAATACCGCTGGCAAAAGCACAGAAGCGCGAAGGTTTTGTCACACATAAGAAACGATTAGTGTGCAGGGTTTGCCATTGCGGCGTACTGAGCGGCTTCGCTTTCTGAGTAATTATTTCCCTGGTAGATCTCAACAAACTTGGTAGACGTTGGCATAAACATGACAGGAACATCCCTCAAGGCGCCTGCGCGGTTCTTTGCAACAATGATGTTGGTAACGTCTTTATCAGGACGGTCATCGCGTGCGGCTTCTTCATCGCTCAGCGAGCGGTCAAGAAGCAAAACAATATCTGCATCCTGCTCGATAGCGCCGGACTCACGCAGGTCAGAAAGCTGTGGGCGCTTGCCGTTTCTGTTCTCAAGCGTACGATTGAGCTGGGAGAGTGCAATAACAGGTGCCTTGAGGTCTTTAGCCATAATCTTAATGCCACGAGACATCTCAGAAACCTCAGTTGCACGACTGTCCGCACGGCCCTTCTCGGCTGGTGGAGAAAGCAGCTGGAGGTAGTCGATGATAATAACGCCTTTCTCGGCCTTATTAAGCATTCTGCGGGCTTTTGCGCGGATTTCTGTGACTGTTGTGCCTGGAGTATCGTCAACGATGATTTTAAGGCGAGAAATGCGCTCTGCTGCCTCCAGAAGGGTGGGCCACTGCTCATTTCTGATGTTGGAAGAACGGATGGTCTGCAAATCAACCTTTGATTCAGAAGCCAGAAGCCTCTGCGCAATCTCAATCTTGCTCATCTCAAGCGAGAAGAGCGCAACAGTTGCTCCGGAAACCGCAGCGTTATAAGCCATGCTGAGAGCAAAAGAAGTCTTACCAACACCAGGACGAGCGCCGATAACAACCATCTGACCAGGACGAAGACCTTGGAAGAGGTTATCTAGGGTTGCAAATCCAGTTTGGACACCCAGCTCTGAAGCATCTTTGCCAACATTTTGCTGAAGCTCTTCAAAGAGATCAGTCATAATGTCTTCAATGCCCTGCTCAGACTGCTGAACATCTCTGTTGGTTACATCAAAAATGAGCTTTTCTGCCTGGTCAACTATTTCTTTTGTATCTTCTGGAGCATTGTAGGCAAGCGCAGAAATCTTTGCAGAAGCACTAATCATCTTTCTGAGCGTAGTATCACGGTGCAGCATAACAGCGTGGTTTTCCCAACCAACCATAGCAAGTGGGTTGTTTCCAAGCTCTGCTAAACGGACAGCTCCTCCAGCACGCTCAAACTTGCCGTTACTCTTAAGGTGGTCTGCAAGCGAAATGACGTCTACTGGCTTGTTGTTATCAAACAGCGCCTTAATAGCTTCGAAAATGATCTGATTAGAAGGAATATAAAAATCCTCGGAAGAAAGCCTAATGAGGCATTCTCCTCTAATCTCTTCCGAGAGAATCATTGCGGAAAGAATGGAAAACTCGGCATCAGAATCTTGTGGCATAGAGGCATTCTCTAGGGCCGTTAATTGCGTAGGATTCATCTCAAACGAGTCTTGTGCCATCGTCTTTTCCAATCATATTTTTTGGGAATGAATCTGAATAGTAGTGTACTTTTCAAAAAAATAAAGAGTCATTTTGACTTGCAAAACTCGAAAATATAAGTCTTCAACACGATTTTCCAAAACTCGTATATCCTGAGCGGGATTTCCTTGAGTTTTCAACGTTTTCAACAATTTTTAGACTTTTTTCGACACGTGGTATTTTCTACACAATTGCTTATCTGCGGTTATACAAATCAAATTACAATTCCGCAGGTTAAGTGAATATGTTTTACATAACATTTTGAATAACCGCAGGTAGAGTGTAAGAAATTATACCGTTTCGTCTACACATAAAAAGACCACCCCTTTGTTATGTTTCACAAAGGGGTGGTTCGAACAAACATTCCATTCTTTTCAGATGGCTGCGCTTTTTATAAAAGCTTACAAATCTGTAGAAAACTGCAGAAATTGTATAAACCACCAAAAAATGCAGGAGAACTGTGTTTTATGCATGCATAAAACTACTCTGCGGACTCAACCTCAACCTCGACGGTCGCCTCAGCGACAACCTCCTCGGTCTCCTCCTCTGCAGGAGCAGCATCGTCCTCGCCAACAAGAACAACGACAGTAGCGGTAATGTCACGATAAAGCTCAATGGTGACATTGTGGCGACCAGCGGTCTTGATAGCAGCGCTACGAGCAATGCGCTTACGATCAACGGTGACGTTGAGCTGTGCCTCGATTGCGTCAGCAATCTGAGCGGTGGTGACGGAGCCAAAGAGCTGGCCCTCCTCGCCGATGCGAGCGTCAACAGTTACGAGCTTGCCATCAAGAGCTGCCTTGGTAGCATTTGCGTCAGCAATACGCTGCTCTTCGCGCTTAGCGATATTGTGACGACGCTCCTCAAGCTGCTTGATGTTACCCGGTGTAGCAGGCTGGGCAATCTTGTTGGGGAACAGGAAGTTCTCCGCATAACCCTGTGCGACCTCTACGATGTCGCCTTCGCCGCCCTTACCGCGAAGCTCGCCCAAGAGAATAACTTTCATGGGAAACTCCTTTGATGAGTCGATGGTATCGACTAGTTGTTGTTTATCGTAGGCTCTGAATCCTGGTTTCCTGAGCGATTAAGCTTTCGGAAATTTGCCCAGGCGTCAATAAGTCCTACGAGAGCCATAACGCCTAACTGAACTTCTAGCATGCCTGCCAATACAAACAGTGACAGAGAAAGTGCTGGCGAGAAGTGCTTCTCGCGCACAAACCATGTGAGCACTGCAAGGCCCTGAAGAGCAAAAACAACTCTAAGAGCCATAAATACGTTCAGCGTAATTAGCTGAAGTAAGTCTTGAGCAGGCAAAACGGTACTTGAAAGTGCATACACAAACAAGTTGGCCACGGTAAGAGCACACATCCAAAATGGAACGTCCATCAGCTGGAACTGTGGCAATTTCTGTGGGTCTCTTGTCAGTGCTTTATACACTGTTCGAGCTCCAAAACGCGCAATTACAAAATATAAAAGCGCCATGCCGGTATAGCTGGTTGGCCAAAAGAGCATAAAGAGCGCCTTTGCAGTTGAAAGACCCTCTTGGATCTCTGGAGAAGCACCTGAGACCTGCGAAGCGTATTGATTAAACACGCTCTGAGCAAGCTCGGGAAGACTTGTTCCTGCCATCGCGGCAAAGAATGCATCGTATCCCAGAAGTGCTAAAGCCGTTGCCCCTACAAGAAGAGATCCAACACCAACAGTGAGTTTCTCTGTTGCAAAAGCGTAGCCAACTCCAAGAGCAAGTGCGCAAGCGGTAACTGAAGTTGCCGCCTCCGTTGGTCCCGAGAGCAAATAAGCTGCTACACCTGTAACAAGTACAGAAGTAATAGCGGGACCAAACCATCCGTGCCCTTTTTTGCAATAGACAGCAATTACCATGCCATACGCAACCAAGGCGGCTCCAATAAAAGAAAGAAGCCCGGTAATTACTCCACCAACAACGCAAAGTACAAATCCTTGCTTGTATGTTGGAGCCTCAAACGGACGCGGTTTGCCTCCGTTTTGGTTGCTTGGACCGGCAACATTCTGCGAGCTACTCTCTGGGCGAGAATACCCTTCAGGTGCCTGAGGAATATTTGAATCCGGTCTATCCATTGCCAACCAACTCTACCTGAAGAACAGATAGGTTATCCGCGACTACGGCCACCGCGGCTGGAAACCACAGGGACAGTGTAGGGCAGAAGTGCCATCTCGCGTGCGCGCTTGATAGCAAGTGCAATGTCGTGCTGGTGCTGCGTGCAGGTGCCAGTGACGCGACGAGGCTTAATCTTGCCACGATCGGTCATGTACTTACGAAGAAGCTGAGTATCTTTGTAATCGATGAACTCAGTCTCCTCCTTGCAGAACTGGCAATACTTGCGACGCGGCTGGCGCTGGAAATCTTGTTTCTGCTGAGCCATGTCTTTTACCTTTCAGATGACAGTAACGTCTGTGTTGCTGTCTGACGTTTAAAACGGAATATCAGCATCGTAGAACTCCTCGTCTGGCGGAGCCGGAACGGGAGCGGGTGCCTGTGGAGTTGGAGCTGCATAAGATGGTGCGCCCTGTGACATAGGGGCTCCACCCTGCTGATTCCTAGAAAGGAACTCGACCTCATCGACAACAACCTCAAGCTTGCTGCGACGCTGTCCTTCCTTCGTCTCCCAGGAACTGAAACGAAGTTTGCCTTCAATAGCAACCTTCGAACCCTTGGAGAGGAAGCGGGAAAGTGCTTCAGCACGCTGTCCAAATACTACGCAGTCAACGAAATTGGGAACATCTTCCCACTCACCGGTCTGCTGGTTCCTGCGACGATCGTTAACCGCAACGCCGAAGGATAGAATCTGGGTACCGCCTGCTGTGGAGCGAAGCTCCGGGTCACGGGTCAGGTTGCCCGAAATGTTAACCCTGTTAATACTCATAAATCTCACTACCTCTCATCGTGGAATAATTCCACTTTTCCATTACAAGGACTTAGTCCTTATCGACTCGACGCACGATCATGTGACGCTTAACAGCATCATTGATTCGCAGGACTCGATCGAGCTCTGCAATCTGCGTTGGATCTGCATGGAAATTGATGAGGGTATAGTCACCCTCGGTAAGATCGTCGATCTCAAAAGCAAGCTTACGCTTACCCCAGTCCTCGACGCTGTCGACTACTCCACCGTCAGTGGTGATAGCAACGTCAATACGCTTCATTACACCAGCGCGGACTTCCTCGGTGGAAGCTGGGTCAACAAAAAACAGCAGTTCATAGGCCTTCATATTGTCACCTCCTCTGGGCTAATGGCTTCGGGAAGTGAAGGTGCACCCGAAGCAGGAAAGTTCGACCAAGCATCATACCACATAAATGCTTAAATACGAAACTAGCCCACAAACTTTCTCACATGCAGTCCACATATATAGCTTAAATTGGCAATTTGTCGCCTAATTGTCTTTAATCTTGCAAATATTTGACGCGAATCTTTCTAAGGTATGGTCAAACGCATAACTCAAATAACATGGAATTAAATAAGAAAAACGGCCATCACACAATCTGCATGATGGCCGTCTCTTTTATATGTGCTCTACTTTACTGAGCTGCAGGTCCCTCAGGATTCTGAGTTGGTGCGTCTGCTGGAGCAGCTGGTGCCTCAGGAGCCTCTGGAGTTGTTGGGATAATTGGCTCAACAACAACAGTCGAAGCAGGTGCAGGCTCTGGAGC
>JABZHC010000035.1 GCA_015259035.1 Atopobium sp. | reverse complement strand
AGGTTGGCGCCTCCGTATACCGTGCCGTCGGAGCACAAAAGCGCAGCTCCAACAGCATAGTGAGAGTACGGTACATAGGCGTGGTTGCGCGCCTCAATAGCAAGCTGAACAAGCGCCTCGTTAGAAACGTGACAAGAACCCTCTACCCCGGCCATTATGCGCGGCTTCCCTTGATGTATGGCACGCCGTCTGCCTTAGGAGCAACAGACTTACCAACAAAGAGGACTAGCGTAATGATGGTGATGAAGTAAGGAAGCATTGCAATGATCTGGCTTGGGATTGGAGTTGCGCCGCCGCCAAGAAGAATTGCCAGTGCCTGAGTAAAGCCAAAGAGCAGGCAAGCTGCATAGGTGTTCAGAGGCTTCCACTTACCAAAGATAACCGCTGCCAGTGCAATAAAGCCCTGACCAGAAATAGCGGTCTGAGTGAACTGAGAAATAATTGCCAGCGTTACAGAAGCGCCGCCAAATCCTGCAAGAACACCAGAAACAATAACGCAGAGGTAGCGAGTCTTACGAACGCTAATGCCCAGCGTCTCGGATGCGTGTGGATGCTCGCCAACGGAGCGAATACGCAAGCCCCACTTGGTGCGATACAGCACAAACCAGACGAGAAGGGCGGTCAAAAGTGCAAGCACCACGGTAATGTCGACGTTCAAGCTGGAATAAGGTGTGTCGTTAAAGGCACCCTCACCAAAGAGCTTTGGGAGTTTGGTGACTGCTGGAGACATTGCAGCGCCATCAAACAAAAGACGGCAGGCAAACAGAGCAATGCCAGGTGCCAGCAGGTTAATTGCAACACCAGAAACTGTCTGATCAGCGTTAAACGTAATAGATGCCATGGCGTGCAAAAGCGCAATAAGACCGCCTGCAATACCTGCACAAAGGAAGCCAATCCAAGGGTTTCCGGTGAGGTAGCTGCCCGCAACGCCTGCAAAGGCACCAACACCCATCATGCCCTCAATACCAATGTTGACAACACCGGAGCGCTCGGAGACAACGCCGCCCAGAGCACCAAAAATAAGAGGTGTCGAGTACATGAGGGTAACGGAAACAAGAAGAATCAGGTTAGTGAGCATTGTTTGCCTCCTCCTGAGATGGGTCGGACGCATCACTCACTTGAGCAGCAAGCTTTGCCTCTTCTTCCTTAGCCTTCTGGGCACGCTTGTGATCAAGACGGTCGGCAAGCATTGGAATAACGCCGCCCAGAGCCATAAAGAACACGATGGTACCAATAACAATGTTGATAATCTCGGAAGGTGCACCAACCGTCTGCTGAACAGTCTGGCCACCATAAAGAAGACCAGCAAACAGGAAGGATGCAGGAATACATGCCACAGGGTTGCAGTTGGCGATAAACGCAACGGACAGACCGTTAAAGCCGTTGTTCTCAAATGCTGCCAGCGTTGCGATACTGTGAGGAGCAATACCGGTAATGGTCAGAGCACCTGCAAGTCCGCAGAGTGCACCAGAAATAGCCATGCAGAGCGTAAGGTTTTTCTTAACGTTGATGCCGGTAAACTGTGCAGCGTCACGGTTAAAACCAACAGCGCGCATCTCATAACCAACCTTGGTGCGCATAAGCAGCCAGCCAATAAAGATAGCTGCGATAATAGCAACAAAAATACCAATGTTTACATCGGTACGCATAATAGCGTCACCAATAACAGGGATATTACGAATTGCCTCAGCACCGTCCTCGGAATTCTTCATGCCATAGAACAGTGTGGTGTAGCCAGACTCGTTAATAGAGTACGAAGAAGTTGAATTTGGCTGGTGGAACTGTGGAAGAGAAACCACAAAGTTGCAGAGGTAAAGGCTTATCCAGTTAAACATAATGCTGGTAATAACCTCGTTGATGCCAAACTGGGCTTTAAGCCATCCAATGATGGCGCCAATACCTGCTCCGCCTGCGGTACCTACCAAAACAACTACAGGAATCTGCAGCACAGGAGGAAGGTCAAGGCTGTAGCCAACAATAACGGCCAGGATGGTACCAACAATGTACTGACCCTCAGCGCCAATGTTAAAGAGACCAACGCGGAATGCAAAGGCAACGGCAATACCCGTAAAGAGCAGAGGTGTTGCCTTAATAATGACGTTAGAAATGTATTTTGGCTTACCTACCATGCCGCCAATAAGTGCCTCAAACGAGCTGATAGGATCATAACCTGCAACAACCAAAATAATAGAAGCAACCAACAGGCCAACAAAAATAGCAACAATTGCTGACGTAATGGGCTTTCTCATTATCTTTGTAAGCGTACTCACTCGGCGTCACCTCCTGCCATCAGCAGGCCAGCCTGCTCTTCAGTGATAGTACCTTGGTCAAACTCGCCAACATTCTTGCCGGCGTAAATAATTGCCATCTTATCGGCAACGTCCATAATCTCGTCCAGCTCAAAGGAAATCAGCAAAATTGCTGCTCCACGGTCCCTCTCGCGAATAAGCGCCTTGTGGACAAACTCAATAGCACCAACATCAAGACCGCGCGTTGGCTGAATAGCAATGAGGACGTCTGGGTTGGAAGAAACCTCACGGGCAATAATAACCTTCTGCTGGTTACCACCGGAAAGTCCCGCAGCCTGATGATCTGCACATTCTGCAGGACGAATATCAAACTCGTCAATAAGCTTCTGAGTGAATTCTTTGATCTTTGCCAAGTCAAGTGCAATGCCCTTACCAAAGGTCTCCTCGTTGTGGCGCTCAAGCACCATGTTCTCGGCAACCGTAAAGGGCAGAACCAGACCCCAACGGTGACGGTCTGAAGGAATAGTGGCAACTGCGTGGTCAATAACCGTCTTTGGGGTTGTGCCCTGAATCTCCTCACCTTTAACGGTAATGGTGCCCGACTCAGGTTTGACCAGTGCGTTTATGGCATCGGCAAGTTCTTTCTGACCGTTGCCGTCAATACCTGCAAGACCAACAATCTCACCGGCACGAATATCCAAATTAAAGCCGTTTACCTGCTCAATGCCGCGCTCGTCCTTGACGTGGAGGTCCTTAATAGAAAGAACGACCTCACCAGGAGTTGCTGGCTTCTTTTCTACATGCAGGTTAACGTTTCTACCTACCATAAGTGTTGCAAGCTCGGTCTCGGATGTCTTGGCGACATCAACGGTGCTCATGTACTTGCCGCGACGAATAATGGTGCACTCGTCAGCAGAAGACATAATCTCTTTAAGCTTGTGAGTAATAACAATGATGGTTTTACCTTTGCTTACCAGGTCATGCATGATCTGAATAAGCTTCTCAATTTCCTGCGGCGTAAGAACTGCCGTAGGCTCATCAAGAATCAGCGTATCAGCACCGCGATACAGGGCCTTCAAGATCTCAACACGCTGCTGCATACCAACAGAAATGTCTTCAATCTTGGCGTCAGGGTCTACGTCAAAGCCGTATTCCTCAACAATCTCCAGGACCTTCTCGCGAGCTCGCTTTGGATCAAGGACGCCACCAGCCTTGGTGACCTCGTTGCCTAAAACAATATTTTCTGTAACAGTAAAGTTCTCGACCAGCATAAAGTGCTGGTGAACCATACCAATACCGTGAGCGATAGCATCGGTTGGGCCAGATATGGATACACGCTCTCCGTTGAGGTAAACCTCGCCCTCATCAGCAGAATACAGGCCATACAGTACGTTCATGAGCGTACTTTTACCTGCGCCGTTCTCTCCTAAAATGGCGTGGACAGTTTGCTTGCGCACGTTAAGGTCTACGGCGTCAAGAGCTTTAAACGATCCAAAAACTTTGGTAATGCCATGCATCTGAACAGCGTAATCCGAACTGACTTCCACGAGCCACCTCCTTTACACACTTGCGAGAGGTGAGGAGTGCCAAGAAGCACCCCTCACCAGCAAATCCAAACTCATCAACCTCTTGGGCCTGTCAGACGGCAAAACCATCTAGCGAGAAACCCTAAGGCTTAGAAACTAAGTCAGAGCTTAGCTCAAAGACTTGACGTACTTGTCCAGGTCGTCCTTGCTTGCAGGAGGAACAACGGAGCCAGCCTTGATCTTGTCGAGAAGGTCAGTAGCTGCCTTGTAGGTGTCCTCACCCATGAGGTGGTGATCCTCAGCAATTCCGACAGCGTCCTCGGAAGCGCCCAGGGAAACAGTAGTGCCACCCTTCTGGCCGTCCTTCAGGATCTTCTCGGAAATCTCAACGATAGCAACGTTAACGCGCTTAAGAGCAGAGGTCAGGACGTTCTCTGGAGCAAGATATGCCTGGTCACGATCAACGCCGATAGCAAGCTTATTTGCGTCCTTAGCTGCCTCAATAACGCCGGTTCCTACGCCGCCTGCAGCGTGGAAGACAACGTCGCAACCATCGGAGTACATGGAGTTAGCAATAGCCTTGCCCTTTGCAGCATCGGAGAAGGACTCTGCGTACTGTGCAGAAACCTCAACGTTGGTGCCCTTTTCCTTGTTTGCATAAGCAACGCCGCCGCGGTAACCATACTCAAACTGGTCGATAAGTGCGGAAGAAATGCCGCCAACAAAGCCAACCTTGCCAGTCTTTGTGGTGCGAGCAGCAATGTAGCCAACAACAAAGGAAGGCTCCTGAGCACGGAACATAACGCCGGTGAAGTTGGAAACCTGAGACTCGTTGCCGTTGTCAATGATGGCAAACTGGGTGTTTGGATTGTCCTTAGCAGCCTTAAGGGTTGCGTCTGCCATAGCAAAGCCAACGCCCCAAACAAGGTCGGACTCTGCGTCAACAGCCTTATCAAGGTTGGTTGCGTAATCGGAATCCTGCTTGGACTCAAGGTAGCTGACATCCCAGCCGTTCTTGTCCTTAAGCTCGGTCATGCCCTCCCAAGCGGACTGGTTAAAGGACTGGTCGTTAACACCACCAGTATCGGTAACCATGGTGAGCTTCTTTTTCTTCTCACCTGATGCCTTCTGGCCACCATCGTCCTTCTTCTGGTTGCAGCCTGCAAGACCTGCAAGTGCTGCAAATGCGCCAACGCCGGTTGCGCCGGTCACAAAACTACGACGAGAAACGTTCTTGTTCATTCCGTGCTCTCCTTACCTCATGTGGCGGGAACGTCCAGCTTTAGTGCTGGATCTTTATGAGAAGTTGACCAAACTCCCCTAACTTAAGCGGAAAATCCGCATGGTTCCAAAACAAACAGCAATGGCAAGCTGTCTATCTGCGATGCTTTGCGCAACAAGTGCCTTAAGCAACAACAGAAAGAGCAACCTCCATCATCTGCGTGAAACTAGTCTGACGCTCTTCAGCAGTAAGTGCTTCTCCTGTAAGAGGCAAATCAGAGATAGTTAGCAGCGTAAGCGCATGCTTATGAGCGTACATGGCGTTGAGATACAGGGCTGCCGACTCCATCTCAACGGCAAGAACATCCATGCTTGCCCATTTTGGAAGCGAGTTGTTTACGGTATAGAACACGTCGCTTGCCAGGATATTACCAACGCGAACGGGATAACCCAGCTTTTCTGCACCAGCAACAGCTTTGCTCAACAGACCAAAGTCTGCAGTAGGTGCAATAGTTCCAGGCATTCCGTACTGTGATGGATAATTAGAATCAGTGCTGGAAGACATACCAATAACAATATCTCTGAGCTTTACCTCAGGAGCAAGGCCACCAGCGCTACCAATGCGGAGAATGTTGTCAACTCCGTAGAAATTAAAGAGCTCGTAAGAATAAATACCAATGGAAGGCATGCCCATGCCAGAACCCATAACGGAGACTGGCTGTCCCTTGTAGGTGCCGGTGTAGCCAAACATATTGCGAACGGTGTTGAACTGCTCAACGTTCTCCAGGTACGTGTCTGCAAGAAGCTTAGCGCGCAGAGGATCGCCTGGCATGAGGACGGTCTTAGCAATCTGGCCCTCAACAGCAGCGTTATGGGGAGTTGGGGTAGTAGCCATTAGTTCTCCTTAAGAATCTCTGACAGGTGAGAAGTTCCAACACCAAGTTGCTCAACACCAAAATAATCAAGGATTGTCTCGGCCATATCGGCAAATGTGGTGGTTGTACCAAGGTTAGTGTTTGGCTTGACCTTTGGACCCGTGATAAGCAGTGGCACGTACTCACGAGAGTGATCAGTAGATGGTGTTACCGGGTCACAGCCATGATCTGCGGTAATAATGAACAGGTCGTCCTCACGAAGACCCTCAATAATTTGAGGAATGCGCTCATCAAAATAAGAAAGAGCGTTGGAGTATCCCACAGGATCGTTACGGTGACCGTAAATCATGTCAGTATCAACGAGGTTGGTGAAGCACAGACCGTTGAAGTCTTTGCTGGTAGCCTCAATAGTCTTCTGAATTCCGTCTGCATTGCAGGTAGTAAACTCAAACTCAGTCATGCCACGGTGAGCAAAGATGTCATAAATCTTGCCAATAGAAAGAACGTCAAAGCCGTTCTCTTTAAGGCGGTCAAGCATAGTTGGACCTGTTGGCTCAAGCGAGAAGTCATGACGGCGAGAAGTGCGCTGGTATGGCCACTCCCCCTCAAAAGGACGAGCAATAACGCGAGCAACACCGTGCTCACCCTGAAGAATCTCGCGTGCAATGCGGCAATATTCATAGAGTTTCTCGGGACTTACCACGTCCTCATGAGCAGCAATCTGGAAAACAGAATCTGCTGAGGTGTAGACAATCAGAGCACCAGTCTCTACGTGCTCTTTACCAAAGTCTCTAATAACATCGGTTCCGGAGTAAGGCTTGTTGCAGAGAACCTTACGGCCCGTCTTCTGCTCAAACTCCTCAATGACCTCCTGTGGAAAACCATCAGGATAGGTTGGGAACTTCTTTGGAGAAATGACGCCTGCCATCTCCCAGTGACCAACCGTAGTGTCTTTACCAGCGGATTTCTCCTGCATGCGAGCATATGCGCCCACAGGAGACTCAATTGGCTTCAGATCAACGTCATACACGGTATCAAGCGCGCCATCAATATTAAGAAGGCCCAGCTTTGTCATATTTGGGATATTAAGAACGCCACTTGTTGCGCATGCACAAAGGGTATTACTACCCTCGTCTCCGTATGCCGCTGCATCAGGCTCTTCGCCGATGCCAAAACTATCAAGAACAACTACAAAAACACGTTTAGGCATGCTACCTCCTAAAACGCCCGAAACAAGCATTTGCGCACGATACATACGCAAGCTAACTTATGTGGACGAGTCATTACTATTCATTAAATATATTATTACAGTTGCATAACACCGACGCCCAATTTAAAGAGATTTTCACGATACAACCGTTTGCAGATACTAAAATTCTGTAAACGGTACGCAGCAAATGCTTAGAAAAATCAAGCAGGTAAAACCAATATGGCGAGAAAATCGTTGAGCTCACCAGGGAAAAATTTAATGAATTCATTCTTTACAGACTCTAGCTGCTGTCTTATCGTTGTCCAAAGCAAGATTTAAGCACTAGCTTAAATAAGATAAGCACCTGTTTAGAAGTTTTATATAAGCACCTGTTTAGTCGGATTCTATTTTTGCTGCTAGGAGGCCTGATGCTCACCAATCGAGAACAGATGATTTTCAACTGGATTAAAGAGCAGCCTTCCATTACTCAGAAGGAAATTGCAGAACGTGCAGGTATCTCGCGTTCTTCTGTTTCGGTTCACATCTCCAACCTTACCGCAAAGGGCGCAATTTTGGGCCGCCGCTACATTTTGAGCGAGCGTCCTTACGTCATTGTTATTGGCGCTGCTAACATGGACATTGCTGGTCGCCCAGACTCTTCCCTTGTAGCAGGAGACTCCAACCCTGGTAAAGTCACCATGTCCTTTGGTGGTGTGGGCAGAAATATTGCACACAACCTGGCCCTTCTCGACGGTGACGTTCGTCTGCTCACTGCTTTTGGCGAAGACTATCGTGCGCGCGAGCTCAAAGAGGGTTGCCTAGACTGCGGCATTGACATCGACGCATCTATTACCGTGCCAGGCGCTTCCACTTCCACCTACCTCTTCATCATGGATGAGCAAGGTGAGATGCAGGAAGCTATTAATGACATGCAGATTTACGAGTATGTCACCCCTGAGCGCATTGAAGAGCGCCTAGATATTATCCAGCATGCTGCGGCCTGTGTAATTGACACCAATTTACCTCAGCAAACAATTGAGTTTATTGCCAAAAATGTGACTTGCCCTATCTTTTGCGACCCCGTTTCTTCTATCAAAGCGCAAAAGCTTAAGAAGGTTCTGGGAAAAATTCACACACTCAAACCCAATCACCTTGAGGCTGAAGCACTTTCAGGCATTAAGATTACTGACAACGCCTCCCTTGAAGCCGCAGCTCATGAGCTACTTGCAACAGGTCTCAAACGTGTATTTATCTCTCTTGGTGAGAAAGGCCTTTTTTGCGCTGATCACGAGAAGACCGTCCGCTTGCCACTGCTTCCTGCAAAGCTGGTCAACATGACAGGCGCAGGAGATGCCATGATGGCGGGTATTACCTGGGCGTACACTCAGGGCATGACGCTTGAGCAGACTGGCCTGGTAGGCATGGCTGCTTCCAGCATGGCCATTGAGGGTGAGGACACCATCAACGGTGAACTCAACGTTGAAGAGGTCATCAAGCGCGCAGGTATTTAGCGCGTCTGCACGGCACTACTTTCGGTTCCATTAGTCGTTTACGATTGGAGTATATATGTCTAACCTGAAGGATTTTCTCGTTGTATCTGACGAGGTCAAAGAGGCACTTGAGCAGAACAAGCCTGTTGTAGCTCTGGAG
>JABZHC010000034.1 GCA_015259035.1 Atopobium sp. | reverse complement strand
CCGCTAACCTTACCTTTGCAGGCACTGATGTATCAGCAACTAACCCTGTATCGGTCTCTATTGCAGACGGTCACGTTATGGTCACTGAGACCTCTTCTGACACCGCTGCTAACAACGTCTGGTACGCACCTCGCCGTGCAGCCGCTCTTGCAGCTCGCCTTGCCGAGACCAAGGTCACAGACTCCGCTGATGAGAACAAGGAAACTGACATTAAAGATGTTACCTATGTTGTCGCTGACACAGAGGGCAATGTTAAGATTGCAGTAACCGAGGAGCCAACTGCAGAGGCTGTAGCTACCGCTGGTAAGCAGACACCTCTTGACGAGACTAATCCAGATGAGGTTAAGTCCACTATTGTCGTTGAGGTAACCGAGGACGAGGCTAAGCACATGGACGAGGTTCAGCCAACCGCTGACACTAAGACCGAGACTGGTACCTCTGACACCAAGTCAGACTCTGAGAAGACCTCTGATGCTACCTCTGACAAGAAAGAGGACACTAACGCAACCTCTACCGACACTCCAACTGAGGCTCCTAAGACCGACAAGGTTTTGAATGAGTCCACGGGATTCACCATGTCTGAGGACACTCATGACGGTCTTGCCGATGACGAGAAACCAAACGTTGCAACGTCTGGCGGCAAAGAAGTAACTGACCCAGCAGGCACTGCTATCACTCCAGCAACACCAGCACCTAAGCAGGAGGCTGCAACTGAAGCTGAGGCTCCCGCACCAGAGAAAGCTGAAACCGTAGCACAAAACGCTCCAGAGCCAAGCTACTCTGCCCCTGCTGCTCCATCAAACTCCAGCTCTTACACTGCTCCTTCTCAGCCCGCACAGCGAGAGAAGCAAAAGGTATGGGTCGTTGACAAGCCAGCTTGGGATGAAACTATTGAAACTGGCGAGCATATTCGCATATCTGATGGAACCATTTTCTACAACGCAGCGGATGCAACTGCTTACGTGAAACAACAAATCAAAGCAGGCATCACAAGAATTTCATATTCTGTTGAACCTGACTATACAACCGTCCATCATCCAGAAGAGGGTCACTGGGAGTGGCAGTAAGTCCTAACACTATGGTTCCGTTGATAAACAAGTAAGAGTTCATAGTGTAGCCAGCGGCTACACGATAGACCACATAACAGGTGAATGTCAAAAAACTAAAATATCTGTTAGTAATAACAAATTGTCAAAAACAATAGAAAGGAAAGTACTATGAATATTGATAAACTTCCATTTGTAACAAAGATTGGCACCCTCATTAAGGGCGCAACTATTATCCAGAAGGTGGGCATGGCAGCAGCAACCGTTGCTGTTGTTGGCGGAACCACCGCAGGAATTGTCGCGGCTAACACCCAGACAACTAACGTAGAACCTCGTCCCGCAGCTGCAATTTCTCAGCCAGCAAAGACTGACGAGACAACCAAGCCAGAAGATGCAAAGACCG
This sequence comes from Atopobium sp., assembly GCA_015259035.1. Lineage (GTDB taxonomy): Bacteria > Actinomycetota > Coriobacteriia > Coriobacteriales > Atopobiaceae > Lancefieldella. The sequence goes on along the minus strand of JABZHC010000034.1, from coordinate 7,613 downwards.
AAGAGACAAAGGCTGAGGAGACAACCACCTCAGAGGATGCAAAGCCAGCAGACGAGACTCAGACCTCAGATGACTCCTACAAGGTTGTTGAGGAGCCAGGACGTCCGGCCAAGCGTGACTGGGAGTACACCTACGAAGAGGCTGAGGACAAGCCAGCTGAGTCGCATGATGTTGATTCAGCACCAGCGCCAAATCAGGACGACAGCGTCGGTGGCAAAGAGAAGGGTCTCCAGTACATCGTCCTTGCACGAGGTGACAATAACGTAAGCTATTTTGCAACCTACGGTTATGACGGAACATTCTCTTCTCGCGAGGAAGCTATGGCTAACGTCATGTCCCAGCTAGAGAACGCTGGCGTTACTAATTACACGCTCCAAGAAGATTCTCGCATGATGTACGGTAACTAAAGAACTATTAAATAACCCATCTTCATAGGTGGAATATTTTTTTCGAGGCTTTAGCCTGTTGAGCGCGAGAAGCGCGCGAAACACAAAACCACCCGCTATTGAACTGCATCCCAAAACTTGGACGAATTTAATAAAGAGCTAGGCCACGAAGGACTGATTCCGGAACTCCTCCGGGGTCGGTTCTTTTAGTTTAACCTGACGCCTTTGTGTATTCCAGTACATAACATATGCGTCCAAATTTGCTTTGAAAGACTCAAAGTTAGGCCACGTTCTTCCTCGAAAGAACTCGTCTTTCATATGACCAAAGACCTGCTCGGTAGCTCCGTTATCTATGCAGTTACCCTTTCTGGACATGCTCTGGACAATCCCAACGTCTTTCAGTCGTCTACACCATGCGCTTAGGTGGCACCAGCGACATAATCTTAAACTCAGCCATCGCCTCAGCCTTTGTCATGCCACCCTCAATGACAGCTCTTGCTGCTGCAACTTTTTGCTCATAGGTGTAGAGGGCCTGCTTGCCATCCATGGTCAGTAGCACCTCGCTTCCAAACGCGTGGTATATATGGTGCCATGTTTTTACAGTTGAGAGTGGAACAGAAAGAGTACTTGCAACCGTACAAGATCCCATACCGGAAGCGAAAAGCTCTGCTGCCTTTCTCCTCACCTCTACATCGTGCTTTACCCTACAATCCATACGCATAAAAAGCCTCCCATTTCTTATGTCCAAGAAATGGGAGGCAGTTCAATAGCGGGTGGTTATAATGCCAACCTGAAACTTTGTTTCATGCCCAAAAATTTGTGCTTAAAGCGTTTACCTCAAGAATTTTTTATCGCTTAGTCAGATAATCTGTCTGCCAAGTTCCACTATCGGAGCTAACGGCAATAGTACGACCGCCATCTTTGGATGTGATGGTAAATGGTTCGCTTCGAGTACTGATTCTGCCGCCAAAGCTAATCTTGACAGTATTTTCGTCACCGCTCCAAGTACCCTCAGTGGTCTTTTTGTCGCCCTCACGATAAGTGACTGTTCCATCACTCTTCAGAACAATCTCAAGCTTCTTGCCATCGGTTCCCATGCCCGTGTAGGTACCAACCCACTTGTTAACGGCAGACTTAGAGGCCTGAGCATCTTCCTTCTGCTGATTCTCCTTACCCTTGAGCAGGGAAGTAATCTTGCTTACTTGACCGTTAATCTTGTCGCCGAATGAAGCATAGCTGTAGTCTTTATCGGTATTGCTCTCCCAAACAGCTTTCTCGTCCTCAAGGTTATTTTGAAGGTTTTTCAGCTCAGTCAGCTTGTTGTTTAGATCAGTCGCATCGGAGTTGTCTGCTGTTGCGCTTGCGTCAACGGAGTTGGCTCTAAGACGAGTTTTGTAATCGTTGAGGAACCAATCAAAGATCTTTTTCTGCTTATCCGTAATTGAGCTGGTGACATCTTTGAGATGAGAGTCATCATTGCCGTCAGAAAGAGTAAACTTACCGTCTTTTTGATCTGCGCTGATTTTGTTTTGAATATCTGCAAGCTGATTATATGCGGCGAGAAGGGCGGACCTATCTCCATCAGAGATAAGAGAATCAACGTCAACGGCATCAATCTGAGAAGAGTAAGACTTCTCAAGATCAGTCACCTCTTGCGCGCGAGCGTTTTGCTGATGGTTCTTGTAGAACATCCATCCGCCAAATCCGGCAGCACAAAGCAAAACAAGAGCAACGACTACAGTGAGAACAGTCTTACCAACACTGGAAGGTTTTTTGTTGCTGCTTTTTACCTGAGGTGCATTCTGAACAACAGCGGTGTCTTCAGGGGTTTCGACAGAATCAAAAGAACGCGAAGTTCTTGTTCGTGCAATGCTTGGGAAATGCGTGGTTTGAGTTACCTCTGGCTCCGAATTACGGTCATCTGATGAAAACATGTCAACATCAGTAACTTCTTCAACAGTAGGTGACTCGATTTTCTCTCCACAGGACGTACAGAAGACAGATCCGTCGTTAATTTCTGCACCACAATTAGGACATCTCATCTCTGGAATCCTTACTTAATAGCGGTTCCGCATTTACCGCAGAACTTAGCGTTTTCTGGGAGCTCTGCGCCACAATTAGGACATGCAGATGGAGCGTCATTATTGTCTGTAGCAGGCTGATCAGCAGTTGAACCTACTACAGGGTTTGCGTTTTCTTCAACCACGTCAGCGGTTGGTGCTGCGGAATCGCTCTGAGCGGTTGGTGCTGCAGATGTGCTCTGAACAGCTGGAGTTTGAGCTGGAGTAGCGGTGAATGCGTTACTGTTTTGCTGCTGAGAAGGAACAGCAGTGGCAAAAGCAGCCTTCTTTGCCTCATTGTTGCGATAGAAAATGAGTGCGCTTGCGCAAACGATTGCAAGGTGAATAGCAACGTAAATATAGCCAGCAAGAGAAAGCTCACAGCCAACACTATAAGAATAAGATCCGCCTACTGCCTGAGTGATTCCATTTGTAATAGTAGATTTGGTGAGAAAAAGAACTAAAAGGTTAGCAAGACCAGGAACCCATAGGAAAGAAATGAAGTTCTTAAACTTTGGAGAAAGCGAGACAACCATCGTAACAAGAGAGATGAAAAGCGTCACGTTAAGAATGGCGGTATCAACTGTTCCTGCCTTGAGAAAGTCAGAGAATGTGCTGCTTCCATTGCCGAAAAGGCTTGAAGACATTTTTATAATCGAGAAAATCGAGGAAAGCTCGGCAAACGAGAAGCTAATAGAAGCAAGTTGACCAGCGCGAATCTCAAATATAGGAGCTAGGAAGAAAACTGCACTTAAAACGGCTGCAATTGCAATGACAAGAGACAGTTTCTCGTTGTCATACTTATCAAGTTTAGCTAGGTGCTCTTTAACATTGATTGCTTGCTGATTGGGGGATGAAACTTGTTGATTCATGGTTCCTTCTTTCCTTACTAATAACAGGCACTATAAATGTATTATTTCTAGAAACTAATTTGCTGTTTAATTGCATAATACATAATCTGTTCATGATTTAGCTGATTAAACTGAATAAATTTTACCTTCTGCACTTTTACGTAAAACCTTCTTTGCTGAGCACGGCAATCCTTTCATTGAGTTTTGCTTTCAATTACTAAGACGGAGCAAAATCTGTAAAGGTTCAAAATATTTTGCTAAAAATGAGAATAGTGAATCAATAGATACTTCTAACTCCTCAGACATCGAGAAATTTTATTAGATATTTCTACTTTTGCACTTGATGGAACTACATTTGATACAACTTTAAAGTTTTCAGTAATTGTCGCTATGGCTAATGTCCAGTGTTGGATGAAGATACATGCTTCAAAAAGTTCTCTGTCGCCTGGTGTGAAGCCTATGGTAAGGAAATGTTGCAGGGTAGCTTTTATTGCAGGAGAGGTGGAGCGCAGCTTTTTAGGTTTGGTGCGCAAAATAACACAGCTTAGCCGCGCCTTGCTGAGAAATCGTCTAGTTCTTAATCAAGATAACCGGACAACTAGGGGCTCACTACTTGACAATTAGAGAGCGTCAATGCTTGATATACATTTCTATGTATAAACTTTATTTAATATGCTGAATAATGAATTGGAATATATAAAGAATTTAACTATAGGTAAATTCCGTACCTAAGGAACACACCTATGACAGATATTCTGCTCAATTACGGCCATATTACACATCAAATGAAGATAATCTGCACGTTTGAAGTATTTTCGACGTAATGTATACGTCTTTTTGACAGATTATCTGACTTAAGTGTGTTTCCCAAATCCGAAATTTGCCTCTGAGTTGATGGCGAGAAGATCAGATTTTCTTGCATGCCGTATACCTGCGGTTTTTATGTGATTGCATATTTTATAAATTCGGATATTTATATAAAAAGTTTCATGGTAACTTTTGGGGGTCGGTACATTGCACTTGAGCCACATTCAAGATGTATTTAAGAGTCATTGCCATTGCCATTGCCATTGGCATTGGCATTGCCATGATATTCGTAGAAATTCAAAAGATATTTGAACAGCTATTTGAGTAGCTACTTGTAACCCTTTCCGGAAAATTTAAATCAGCTTAACAGCGATTTAACACCCCTTCTGTTGTACTAGAGCCAGGAGAAGGGAGTATCTATGAAATCAAAGCAAGCTTGTGGTTGGAGCTGCCGCCTACGCATCCTGCCTATTCTATTTTTGCTATTAGGATGTGCGTTTGTAGTCTACGGCGCTTCTCGCGGAGAGGTTCAGACCGTATTGGGAAAAGCGGTACGAATCTGCCTTGAGTGTGTAGGTATTGGTTAGGTGACCTGCGGTGAAAGTGCTCTCAGGGATAAAATTTCTTGGAAAGAAAGTGCGAGAATTTATCACTAAAAGAGGTTTCGTGCAGGCATGCGCAACCTTTCTAACCAACCCTCACCTAACAAATTTTGCTAAGGGAACTATCTATACTGGTCCTGCAAAGTCAGTCTGTGTCCCTGGACTTAACTGCTATTCTTGCCCAGCAGCTACGGGCGCTTGCCCTATTGGAGCATTTCAGGCAGTAGTTGGATCTTCTAAATTCAGCTTCTCGTATTACATTACGGGTATTTTGATTCTCATTGGAACTTTGCTAGGAAGGTTTGTCTGCGGATTTCTTTGTCCATTTGGCTGGGTACAAGATCTTCTCCACAAGATTCCATTCCCAAAAAAATTTAGCACTAAAAAGCTCAAAGCCTTGCGCTATTTGAAGTACGTCATATTAATTGTACTTGTCTGGGCTCTACCAGCTTTGATTCAAAATGCTGCAGGAATGGGAGAGCCTTATTTCTGTAAGTATGTTTGTCCACAGGGAATTCTTGAGGGAGCAATTCCGCTTTCTTTAGCAGACGTCAGCATTAGGGCAGCTCTGGGCACACTTTTTACGATGAAGTTCAGCATTCTGGCAACTGTCGTGCTATTGAGCATCATGTTTTATCGTCCTTTTTGCAAATGGATTTGCCCGCTCGGGGCTTTTTATTCTCTGTTCAATCGCATTTCAATTTTGCAGTATCGAGTTGACGAGAAGACCTGTGTAAGCTGCGGAAAGTGTGCGCGTACATGCAAAATGGACGTAGATATTACGAAGAATAACGCAGCTCTTGAGTGCATTCGCTGTGGAGAGTGCATAAAGGTATGTCCTGTTCATGCGATTGATGCAAAACTCCTGTTAATCAACAAGAAAATTGAGCAGTCGGAAAAGGTTGCCACAGCAAAGCACCTGGCTGATTTACAGTCGGCAAGCTCAATAAAGTAAGTGTCATAAAACGTGTATAGCTACGTTTCGTACGTAGAAAAGACAGAAAGGACTATGAAATGAAAAAATTTGTAACAAAATCCCTGACGTATGTCGCTGGCCTGCTTATGGCAGTTGCGCTTGTTGGATGCAGCGTTGGTGGTACTGGCAACACAGGCACAACAACCGCCCCAACTGCCGAGCAGCAGAATTCTGCTGCAGTTCCACCTGAGGCAGCATCAAAACTGCACCTCAAAGACGGCGACACCTTCCCAGATTTTAAGGCAACAGATATCACTACTGGCGCTACCTATGACAACACCGTATTTGGACAGAATAAGGTCACTGTTCTGACCTTCTGGTTCAATGGCTGTACTGGCTGCATTCAGGAGATGCCAATGCTTCAAGAACTTGCCGATACCTATAAGGACAAAGGTGTCAATGTCTTGGGTGTTAACGCCGAAGCCGCATACACGGACGACGCTAAAAAGGAAGCCGTGAATATTCTCCAGAAGCAGGGCGTTACCTACGGAAACGTCGCTCTTGATCCTCACAGCGATGGCGGTCACGTTATCGAAGGCCTCACAGCGTTCCCAACCACTATGGTTATTGACCAGAACGGTAGACTTGTGGGCGATCCAATTACCGGTGGAGCCAGCAAGCTCCAGGGTAGCGAACTTCAAAAGCGCGTTGACCAGGCTCTTGCTCAGTCAAAGTAGGTTATAGAAACTTACATACCGCTCACGGCACACGGCGAGAAGAACTTCTCGCCGTAGGGTTCAATCGGTTAGCATTTGAAGTGTTGTATGAAGTACGCCTGGACTGAGTCATTTGAGCTTGGTCCAGGCGCACTCTAATACGTGCAAAAAGCATCAAGCTGCATTTGAAAGGGAAGAATTGAAAATCCTTGTAGTGGAAGATGAAAAAGAGCTTCTTGCCTCTATTGGAGAGGGGCTTGAGCTGGACGGTTATTACGTTGATCTTGTCGACAACGGCACTCAGGCTCTTGAAATGGCTCAGCTTGAGCAATATGACCTGATTCTACTGGACCTTAACCTTCCTGGCATCGATGGGCTTGATTTGCTGCGTACGCTACGAGCGGAGCACTCAGAGACTAAGGTGCTGATTCTTTCTGCGCGTTCATCGGTATCTGATCGCATTGTTGGATTAGACGCGGGTGCTGATGACTACCTTATAAAACCCTTTGCGTTTGGTGAGCTTGAGGCCCGTATTAGGACGCTCCTGCGCCGCGAATATACGCATGGAGAAGCGTCTTTGACGCTGGGAGAACTTCGGTTTGACACTACGGCTCGACAAGTTTTTGTTGGAGACGCTCAGGTTAATTTCACCAAGAAAGAACTCGCAATTCTAGAGTATCTGATGCGACATGCTGGAGCGGTTGTGAGCAGTGAAGAGCTCATGACTCATGCGTGGGATAGCAACGTGGACTTATTCAGTAATTCTGTGCGTGTTCACATTTTTTCGGTACGAAAAAAGTTACGAGAAGCTCTTGGATATGACCCAATTTCCAACAAAGTAGGAGAGGGTTATTGCTTTAAGAGGGACAGCGATGACTAAGATAAGTGAAATAATCCCAAAGCCAATGCAGTCAATTCGCGCCCAGCTCACCCTTCTTATGGTGGGTTTATTGGTGTGCTGTTGCGTTGTTTTGACTTGGCTTGTGTATCGCTCGACTTCTGAGCTGCTGGAACTAGCTGCAGCCAACGCCATCAATCAGGGAGCTCTTTCTATCGTTTTGGATGTAGATGCTATCGAACGCTCTATTTTGTTTGACGCGCTGGGTATATTGCTTGTTGTGATTGCTGCAGGAAGCTGTGTAGCTTATTTTCTAATAGGCCACTACACCAAGCCAGTTCAACAACTCTCTGCTCACATGAAAGAAATTAGCCCAAATACATTGTCTGATTCCATTGAAATTGAGGGCGGTGGAGAAGAGATTCAAGAGCTGGTTA
>JABZHC010000033.1 GCA_015259035.1 Atopobium sp. | reverse complement strand
CTGTATATACAGATTATCTGACATAGGTGTGTTCGGGCTTCTAAAAACGTGCAGATTATCCGACATAGGTGTGTTCTGACAGCATCAACGCTACCCAAACAAAAAGCCCCGCCAACTGGCGGGGCTTTGAAGTGCAGTTTTGTCGCGGGTCGCGTTGCCGCTGCGGGTTGCGTTGCCGCTGCGGGTCGTGTGCCGCCGCAGACCGCGCGCCGCTGCGGACCGTTAGCGCTTAGGCGCCTGCATCGCATCGTCGCGATTTCGCGCTCGTCGCGCCCGTCGCGCTCGTCGCGTGCGTCGCGCATCGTTGCGCGTCGCGGACCAGAGAGCTTACTCCTCCTCGAGAGCAGCAGCAATCTCGTCGGTGATGTTCATGGTGCTGTAGACGTTCTGAACGTCATCGAGCTCGTCAAGCTTATCGATAAGACGCTGAACCTTCTTTGCATCAGAAACAGAGACGTCAGTTGGGGTGGTTGGAACCATAGTAAGCTCGGAACCCTTAACCTCAATGCCCTGAGCCTCGAGGCCCTTCTGGACATCCTGCATCTTGTCGTATGCAGTCCAAACGATCCACTGATCGCCAGCATCCTCGTAATCGTTTCCGCCAGCCTCGGCAACTGCCATCATGAACTCGTCCTCGTCGACAGCGTTCTCGCGGTCAGCAACCTTCTTCTCTTCGGAGACAATAACCTTGTCAACTGCGATGGAACCCTTGCGCTCAAACTGGAACGCAACGGAACCAGCGGTACCAAGGTTGCCGCCGGAGTGAGTAAATGCGGAACGAACGTCTGCTGCGGTACGGTTCTTGTTGTCGGTTAGGCAGTCAACGTAAACTGCGACACCTGCAGGACCGTATCCCTCGTAAACGATCTCCTCGTAAATGGCAGCATCAGCGCCAGCGCCAAATGCCTTATCGATAGCGGCCTGAATCTTTGCGTTAGGCATGGAAACCATGCGAGCACGGGCAACAGCGGCAGACAAGCTAGCGTTGTTGTCCGGATTTGGGTCGCCACCCATCTTTGCGGCAACAGTAATGTTGCGGGAAAGCTTAGAGAACAGCGAAGAACGCTTAGCGTCGATAGCTGCTTTCTTGTGCTTGGTTGTGGCCCACTTAGAGTGTCCGGACATTGCACTCTCCTTCTTTAGAGGTTCGAAAACCTAATTATCACATTAGCCCTTATACGTTACACGAAATCAAGAAGCGAGAAAAGACTTATTTTGCAGATATGGAGACTTACGCACGCCATACGCCGAGAAACCCGTGGGCTCGCAAGCCCTGCGCACCTCCATGCAAGTCCGCGCATTCGCACACCTCCACGCGCAACACGTCCGCTCCTACTCCACCAGCTCAACGTGGATGGACTCCGCGATCTTCTCGACCAGCGCAAAGTCGCCCAAGCCAGCGCTCATCGCAACGTTTCCGCCGGTAGCCATCGCGCGCGTCAGGGCCTTCTCGACAGCCGACGGATCCTCAAGCCAAACCGACATGAAGCTTGCCAGCGTTGAATCGCCTGCGCATGCCGTCGAAAGCACCTCTACCTGCGCGGCGTTTGCATGCCAGACGTGCTTGCCGTTGAAGAAGTACGCGCCTTCGCCGCCTAGCGTAAGCAGGATGTTCTTTGCTCCGCGTTCGTGAATCTTGTGAAGGGCGAGAAGAACGTCGGCCTCGTTATGGACGTCGACACCAAAGATCTCTGCCACTTCTTCGTCGTTTGGCTTGATGAGCAGCGGTTTTTTCTCGACAAGTTCTGCGAGGTGTTTATGAGAGATGTCCAGGACTAGCTCAGCGCCGCGCTCATGACAAAGATCAGAGAGCTCGTCGTAGAAGGTTGGATCCATCTCAGGAGAAAGCGAGCCGGAGACCACCAGCACGTCCAGGTCAGGCGCAGTGCGCAGCAGCTCAAGCATCTCGTCTTGCTTAGAGCGAATAACGGGAGCACCTGCATTAGGGAACTTGAGCTCACCTTCTGGCGTGGTAACAAAAATGTTTACGCGAGTAATACCGTCAATCCACACAGGCTTGACCGGGCAAATCTTGGATGCTTCTTCAACAATATAATTGCCCGAGAAGCCACCAAAAAAGCCCAGGATAGTGGACTCAACGCCGTAGTGAGCAAGCGTAAACGAGACGTTCAGACCCTTGCCGTTTGGTGTGTAAACGGCATCGGTTGTGCGGTTGACGTGCGTATAAGAAGGAACTCCCGAATTGACGTTCATGTCGATTGCAGGATTAGTGGTAAGTGTGTAAATCATCAAAGCTCCCTCTGAAACAAATATGGACCCGACGAAATCGCCGAGTCCATATTTTACTTCGATTATCTGAGTCTACACCCAAACTGTACGTAAATTCTGGGCAAAACTCAAACGGTACCGAGTGTGTGCTAAGCGTAAAGCTTAGTCCTCGACCAGCTTGTTGCCGTTCTTGCGGTACTCGTATGCCTTGAAAGCAACAAAGAGAATACCACCAACAACAGCGCCAATGAGAATGGCGAGAACCCACTTAAGGCCGCCATCAACAACTGGAAGAACCAGGAAGCCGCCGTGAGGAGCTGGATCGTGAACACCAAAGAGCAGGGTCAGGATGGAGCCGATGGAAGAACCGATCATCATGATAGGCATGACAGGCCAAATGTTCTTGGTCATGAATGGAATAGCACCCTCGGTAATGTGGGTGCAGCCAAGAACGAAGTTGACCAGACCAGCGTTGAAGTCGGACTTGGTGAAGTATTTCTTACCAACAACAACAGCAAAGGTGGTGATCAGTGGAGGAACAATACAAGCAGCAGAAACTGCAGCCATGAAGTTAGTACCAAACTCATAGGTTGGGGTACCAACACCAGCAGCAAGAGCCTCGGTCAGAAGTGCAGTACCGGTAACGTAAGCTGCCTTGTTGACTGGGCCGCCCATGTCAAATGCGGCCATGCAACCAATTGCAAGACCAAGGACAATTGGACCAGAAGCAGACAGACCGCGCAGGAAGTTCATCATGCCGGTGTTGATTGCTGCCATTGGACCAGAAATACCCAGCATAACCAGGCCAACAATGGTGGTGGAAAGCAGTGGGTACAGGAAGATTGCCTTCAGGCCATCAAGGTTCTTTGGAAGACCTGCAAGGAGCTTCTCAAGACCAACGATGACATAACCGGCAAGGAAGCCGCCGACGATGCCGCCCAGGAAGCCAAAACCAACGCCAGCGCCACCAGCATCAATCATGCCAGTGGTAGGGTTGATTGGAAGACCCTGGATAGCAATCATACCTGCAACAAAACCAGGAACCAGAGCAGGACGCTTGCCGATAGACTCAGCAATGTAAGCAGAAAGCACTGGAACCATGAGGCCCATTGCAATGCCGCCGATGATCTTAAGCATTGCAGCAAAGCTGTTGTAGTCAGGTGCGGTAGAGCTGAAGGAAGTGATACCCCAGAGGAATGAAACTGCAGTCAGAACACCACCAGCAACAACAAAGACCAGCATGTGGCTAACGCCGTTCATGAGGTGTTTGTAGATGATGTGGCCTACAGACTCTTTCTCAATGGTGCTTGAGACTGGAGCGTCATCTGCCTCTGCAAGCTCGCCCTCAGGCTGAGCAACAAGAGCGCGGTCGATAAGACCCTCAGCGTCCTTAATAGCAGCAGTAACACCAACATTTACCATTGGTTTTCCGGCAAAACGCTCGGCCTGAACGTCCTTATCAGCAGCAACAACTACTGCCTTGGCGTTCCTAATCTCAGCTGCGGTGAGCTCGTTCTCTACACCGACCTGGCCGTGCGTCTCAACCTTAATGGTAAGACCTTTAGCTGCGGCGGCCTTCTCCAAGGCCTCCTTAGCCATAAAGGTGTGCGCAATACCGGTTGGGCAACCAGTAGCAGCAACGATGTCATACTTTGACTCGTCAGCCACAGCACTCCCCTTTCATCCTAGTGTTCGGAATTGTTCCAAACACAACCAAAAAAGCTGCTCAATGTTAGCACTGAGCAGCTTAAATGACCATACTTTTACGTAAAAAATCAGTCAGTAAGTTATGTTTCGCAGAAGCGTTGCGGCTGGCGAGAAACGCAAACCTCAATCGTAGGCCGCGCTCTTCAAGAGCGTGCCATCGCCAAGAATGCGCACCTCAGTCGTAGGCGAACGCATCTACTCTGCGTTCTCCTGGCCAAAACGCTCTTGCCTCAGGCGCAGCGCCTCGTATGCGCAACCATACATTGCAGCCTGATTGCCCAAGCTAGCGGCCTCAATACGAGCGCCCTTGCTTACCGGCAAAGCGTACTGCTCAAAACACTCGCGAAGCTCGGTAGCAAACGTTGCAAACGAGCCCGCAACACCGCCGCCAATCAAGAACATGGCAGGATCAACCACGCACGACACCTGCGCCATAGCAAGGCCCAGGTAGTGACACATCTTATGGATAGCAAGGGTTGCGCATTCGTCACCCTGAGCGTGAGCTCTAAACACGGACACCGTATCGGTCTCGTGCTCAATGGTCACAGGAACAACGCCTCGAGAAGCGCATTCCTCCAGGTACAGACGGACAACACCCTTAGCAGAAGCATACTGCTCCAGGCAACCGTGGCGACCACAACCGCAGGTCAACGTCTCTTCTGGCTCAACAATGATGTGACCAATCTCACCGCCCGCACCAAAAGCACCTGCAGCAAGCTTGCCGTCTACAACAACACCTGCACCAACGCCGGTGCCCAGCGCAATCAGCACAAACGACGGCACGCCCACAGCAACGCCAGCCCACGCTTCGCCCAGAGCAGCGGCGTTAGCATCGTTGACAAACGCGATGGTTGCGTTTGGCAGGCACATATTGATTGCCTGCACCAATCCCTCAGGATCAATGTCTACATTGGCGAGAAGACCAACGGTTCCGTCATCTGCAACAGGACCTGGAATATCCAAACCACACGCAATAACATCGTTGCGGCTTGCTTTTTGGCCATGAACAATCAGCTTAATAGCATCGGTTACCGTCTGATAACCGCCCTCGTTATCAAGTGCGGGCGTCTTGACCTTCTGCTCAGAAAGTAGCTCTCCCTCTGCAGAGAAGAGTCCCAGCTTGATGGTGGTGCCACCAACATCAATGCCCAATACGTATTCCATAAAACCCCCTAGTTGCCGCGCTTAAGCGCACACTCAACAAGTTGCGCAAGAACGTCTTCAACAGCGTATCCTGCAGCCTCAATAGCCATTGGAACAAGGGAGGTCTCAGTGAGTCCTGGGAATGTCTTCAGACCCATGACCATAACGTGATGTCCATCCCAAATAAAATCAATACGAGCAAGATCTCTGCAGCCATAAGCGGTGTACACCTCAAGAGCTGCGCGCTCAAGAGCCTCACGAGCAGCGGCTGGATCTGCGCCAAGTGCTGCCAAAGACTCAGGACGAACTGGGCAAAAGTGCTGAATACGCTCTGGATCAAGACGAGCATCCGTGTCGTAAATACCCTTGGTCACTGAAATCTCTACTGGTGGCAGGGTTTTCTCGCCATCTGCGTCAGAGAGCACGGTAACGCTTACTTCAACGCCATCAACCCACTGCTGGATAATGACGGAGTCGTCAAAACCAAGTGCGCCGAGAAGTGCTGGTCCAAGCTGGTCAGCGCTGTCAACCTTAGAAAGGCCCATAGCCGAGCCGCCATGAACGGGCTTGACCGCTAGAGGGAAGCCAACGCCGCCACCAAGGCGCTCGGGAACCAGATCTAGAGCAGCTGCGGCTCCAAGATCTTTAAACGCACTGGCAGTCAGCACAATCTGAGGAGGCCAGATGACCTCAGACTCCTCCTTTGACCAGGCCTGGCGCACAATAAACGGCATGTCAGCCTTGTTCCAGGCTGCCCTACAAGATGCAGGCCTTGAGCCCACATACGGAATCTTGAGGAACTCCAAAAGTGCAGGTACCGCACCGTCTTCTCCGCCCGCGCCGTGAAGGCACACAAACGCAACATCGGGTTTCTCGGCACGAAGGGTGTCTACCAGGTGTGCGTCAGCATCAAGTGGTAATACCTCATACCCGCGCTTCTCCAAAGCCTCAGAGACAAGAGCTCCACTTTTGAGCGAGAAGTTCCTCTCAAATGAGGCTCCACCCATAATGACAGCAACTTTTGTAGCCATACTTAACACTCCCTTGCAGAGGATTGAGATTCACAATGAGAAGACTCAGGTAGAGCGCCCGCCTCTAGGAATGCGCGATACAGCGCCATGCGATCTTGGACGCACAAAGACAGCCTGCGGATTGCCTCGTGGATGCGCTCTGGCGTCTCAAATGAGTAGCACAGGCGCATACTTGAACTAATACGCTGGTCAGGATAGCAATAAACACCTGGTACAAAGGCAACTCCCTCTTCAATTGCACGAGGAAGCAACTGCTCAGTATTGAGGTATGGCGGGAAGGTTACCCACAGGAACAAACCACCCTCTGGCTTAGTCCAGGTAACGTCTTTGGGGAAGAACTCTGCAAGCGCTGCGAGCATGGCGTCTTTTCTCTCTTTATAGCGAGACTTAGATACCTCAAGAGCCGCCTGCCAATCAACCTCATTGAAGTAGTGCTCGGCAAGAATCATGTTAAAGGGGCTGGTACAAAGGTCAGAACCAGACTTAGCAAGGTTGATGCGCTCAAGGAAATGACGAGGTGCAACCATCCAAGCTAAGCGCAGTCCAGGGGCAAAAATCTTTGACGTGGTTCCCAAATAAATGACATTTGGATCAAGCGTCTTAAGGCGTGTTAGATCTTCTCCCTCAAAGCGGATAAGACCATACGGATCATCCTCAACAACAGGGATGTTGTACTGGCGCGCCAGCTCAAGAAGGCGCAGACGCCTTGGCATAGACATGGTGATGCCGGCAGGATTGTTAAAGTTAGGAATAACGTAGATGAACTTAGGCTTTCTACCTTGGCTTGCAAGCTCTTTAAGCTTTGCCTCGAGAAGATCTGTCCTAATGCCTTCTTCATCCATATCAATGGTGTGAACAGTAGGCTCATACGCGGAAAATGCCTGGAACGCGCCGAGATAGCTTGGACCCTCACAGATAATATCGTCCCCTGGGTTAAGAAAGACACGGCCCAAGAAATCAAGCGCCTGCTGGGAACCAGAAGTCAAAATCATCTCGTCAGGATCAGCCTCAACGCCCTGAGCAGCTAAAATCTTGCAAATGGTCCTTCTGCACTCAATACGGCCATCAGAGTTGCCGTACTGAAGAGACCTGAGACCCTCAACAGCAACGCAGCGTCGAGCGCACTCTGCAACCTGATCAAGTGGCAGCGAAGAAATGTCTGGTAGGCCACCAGACAGCGCAATGACGCCTGGACGAGACAGGGCCGCAAACAAATCTCGTACTTCGCTCTTTCGCATGGTTTGAACACGCTCTGCGTACAGATCACTCCATACGTCAAACGAGATTCTGCTGTCATCCATAGAACTCTTACTCCTTACAGGCCATCTTTAGGCAAAAATTGTGCCGAAAAGATGTGCTTATTGTTTTAGGACGTAGTCTTTTTAGTATCGCTCAAATATCAATAAATAACAGGGTAAAATATGACGCAATTGCTAAACGGTTACATATAACCGGCAAACATACTGGTCGCTCCTAAATTTTGTAGAGAGGATTTTTATGGACAGCGCACATAACACTGTTGAATTGAACGCAGCGCTTTCAAATCCCCGCGATGATATCGCTAAACTTGATGAACTTGAGAAGAAGCTCTTTGCTCTCAACTACGCAGCTAATGAGATTGGCTCTTTTGGACCATGTATCGATCCAAAAAAGGCTGCTGAAGAGCGCGGAGAAGCCCTGGCAATCCTTGGCGAGCAGGTCCAGGAGACCCTCTGTGATCCTGCTGTTGGCGCGCTGCTTGATAGACTTCACGAGAATCGCGCTCTACTTGATGAGACTCATCGCGCACAAGTTAAAATTCTTCGTCGCGATAGAAGCCAGCTGGTAGATGTACCTGTTGAGCTTCAGAGCAACTTTGTTCGTCTTACCACAGAGGCTAATGAGGTCTGGGAGCAGGCAAAGAACAGCGATGACTGGTCACTCTTTGCTCCAAAGCTGGATAGCTTAATTGAGCTTCGCAAAGAGATGTGCCAAGCACGCGATGCTTCCAAAGACCCATATGATCTCTTACTCAGCGATTTTGAGCACGGCACCAATAGAGAGTTCTATAACACTTTCTTCAATAACGTTAAAGAAGTGGTAGTTCCTCTTGTTGCTGATTGTATGGCTTCTAAGCGTCAGCCAAGCACTAAGCCTCTTGAGGGTAAGTTTGATGTCAACCGTCAGTGGGATCTTGCAAAAGACCTGGTAAAGCTCCAGGGTCTTGACGAGGACGCTTATTGGCTTGGCAAAACTGAGCACCCTTACACTGGTGGCCCTGGTATCGGCTTTGTCATGGTTGCTAGCCACGCTTACGAGAATAACGTGCTCTCCAATGTCTATTCCATGCTGCATGAGAACGGCCACGCACTCTACGAGCAGGGAATTAACTGGGAGTATCGTTTTACCTCTCTGAGCACTGGCACTTCTATGGGCATGCACGAGTCCCAGTCTAGGTTCTTTGAGAACTACGTTGGCCTTTCTGAAGCATTTGCTGAGCCTCTCATTCAACTTATGCGCAAGCACTTCCCTGGCCAGCTGAATCGCGTTACTGCCTTCCAGCTCTTCTCGGCAGCTAACAAAGTACAGCCAAGCCTCATCCGCACCGAGGCAGACGAGCTCACGTATCCGCTGCACATCCTCATCCGTTATGAGATGGAGCAGGCACTTTTGTCTGGCGAAATTACCGCAAAGGATGTTCCAGCTCTTTGGGCCGAGAAGTACAAGCAGTACCTGGGCGTCACGGTTCCAAACAACACCGAGGGCGCTCTTCAGGATGTCCACTGGTCATGGGGTGAGTTTGGCTACTTCCCAACCTATGCACTTGGTAGTGCGTATGGCGCGCAGTACAAACACGCCATGATTGCTGAGGGTATGGACTTTGACGCCGTCTGCGCATCTGGAGACTTTGCTCCTATTAGAGAGTGGCTGGGTAGCCGTATTTGGACCTGGGGTCGCGCAAAGGACTCCAAGGAGCTCATCATGGGCGCATGCGGTGAGCCTTTTGACGTTCACTACTACACCAAGTATCTGACTGACAAATACTCTCACATCTATGGTCTAACCAGTTCATAAGCACAAGCCATAGACACGAGTGGAAATATCTATCCTCTACCAACTAAACGAAAGGGATGAAATGAAAAAGTTTTTTGAGGAGTTCAAAGAGTTTATCCAGCAGGGCAATGTTATGGACATGGCTATTGGTATCATCATTGGCGGCGCATTTACCGCTATTGTTACCTCCCTTGTCAATGACATCATTAACCCATTTATTAAGCTGATCTCTGGTGGTGGCACCGAGGTTTCTGGTCTTTCCATTCCAGTTCCTGGTACCCAGAACGGCATTGACTTTGGTGCATTCATCAGCGCAATCATCAACTTTCTGATCATTGCATTTATTGTCTTCTGCATGGTTAAGGCCCTCAACAAGTTCATGAAGGCTTCCAAGCTTAAGAAGGACGAAGAGGAGGCTGTTGAAGAAGTCGCAGCTCCACACTGCCCACACTGCCTTGAAGAGGTTAAAGAAGGTGCAACTCGCTGCCCACACTGCACTGGCGAGATTGAGGGCGGCGCACACGCTGCGTAAGTTTCAACTCTAAGCTTTACATCACCGTTCTTTTACACGCGTAAAAGTTTGGCAAGAAAAAAGCAGGCATACCATATGATGTGACCCCCAAAAGTTAGACTTTTTTAGCGTAGCAGTTTATATGGCTGCTACGTTATTTTTATGCAGCCAAGA
>JABZHC010000032.1 GCA_015259035.1 Atopobium sp. | reverse complement strand
CCTAAGTCAGATAATCTGTTAAAAAGACGTATACATGACGCTGAAAATACCTCTAATGTGCAGATTATCTTTATTAGATGTGTAAAATGCCCGCATCTGAGCAGATTATCTGACTTAGGTGTGTTCCGTAGGTGCGGAATTTACCGATAGTTAAATTTCTTATATGACGCTATTCATTTTCAAGCATATTAGATGAAGCTTATGCATAGAGATGCATATCAGGTAGTGCGACCGCCTAGCTGCCTGGCTCTCTTGATTAGAGACATGTCGATTCTTCAGCAGAACCTACCAAAGCTGAGCTATTTTGTGGGCCAGGCCTAAAAGCCGACGCTAACACGCTGCAGAATCATAATCCCCCGCATATGAACTGCCTCCCATTTCTTATGTCCAAGAAATGGGAGACAGTTCACTTTGACTTAGAGCGTAGTTCTCAATTGTTTTGGTAAGAATTTAGATTCTGCAAATAATTTATAATTCAGCGTATGCAAGCATGCAATGAGGGTATAGTATGCCTTAGCTAACAAACTGAGGAGTATCTGTATGAGTCCTATTGATATTTTGGTTGTCCTTATCGTCATTGCTCTTGTTGCTCTTTGTGTCCGCTCTCAACTTAAGGGCGCAAAAGAGGGCTCTTGTTCTGGCTGTTCTTCATCCAGCAGCTGTGGCACTCATCACGGTGGAGACGGTCACTGTGGTGTTGCTCAGAAAATGATTTCTGACGTTGATAAGGCTTTTGACGCTTAATAGGTCAATTGTCACAATTTCATTAACAATTTTTACCATTCACCCGGTTTCAGGGAAGTGGAAACATAGCCGTAACAAGAATGTGTCATGGTAGTTACGATTCCAGTTTTCTGACCCGGGAGGACCGTATGAGTACGGATAAGAAAATTGACTATATTCTTCGCACGGTAGAGGAGCGAGATGTCCGCTACCTGCGTCTTTGTTTTACCGATGTACTCGGCGGATTAAAGGCTCTCTCTATTTCTCCTGAGGAGCTAGAAGAGGCTTTTGTTGAGGGCATTGGTTTTGACGGCTCCAACGTTGACGGCTTTGCTTCCCAGGAGCAGTCCGATCTTCTCGCATTCCCTGATGCAGACACATTCCAGATTCTTCCATGGAAGACAGATGACGGTGTAGTTGCAAACGTATTCTGCGATATTCAGACTCCTCGACGTGAGGCTTTTACAGGCGATCCACGCCTTGTACTGAGAAATGCTTTTATCAAGGCAGAAGACCTTGGCTATGTTGCAAATGTTGGCCCTAAGCTTGAGTATTTTTATTTTGTGAGCGGGACTGAGCCAAAGCCTATTGATCAGGCTGGATACCTTGATTTGAATTCTGCTGATCTCAGCCATAGCCTTCGTTATTCCACATCTCGCGCGCTTGAGAATCTTTCTATTCCTGTTCAGTATTCTTTCCATGCAGCTGGCCCTGCTCAAAATGGTGTTGAGCTCCGTTATGCAGAAGCACTAACTTGCGCGGATAACATTGTTACTGCTCGTCTAGTTATCAGACATATTGCAACACTTCACGGCGTATTTGCATCGTTTATGCCAAAGCCTCTTCAGGGAGTTCCTGGCTCAGCCATGCTTTTGAATCAGTCGCTTCTTGACCACGATGGCGAGTCTCTGTTCTGGGCTCCAAAGACTGAGAGCGAGGCCCACCTTTCTGAGCTTGCTCAACACTACATTGCAGGTCTTATTAAGTACGCTCCTGAGTACATGCTTATTACTAACCCAACGGTTAATTCCTATAAGCGCTTTGATCGTGATGCTATTCCTGCCTATGCAACCTGGGGTCGTAAAAACCGTTCTGCTATGGTTCGTATTCCTACGCACAAGCCAGGAAAGCATGTTGCCACCCGTGCTGAACTGCGTATTCCTGATCCAACCGCAAATCCTTATTTGGCCAACGCCGTCACCCTTATGGCTGGACTTAAGGGTATTGAAGAAGGCCTCTTGCTTCCTGAAGAGTTTGTAGGCGGAAATCCTGCCGATTATGGCGAGAAGCTCCCAATTAATCTTGGAGAGGCACTTGAGCGCTTCAAGCAGTCAGAGCTTCTTAAAGATGTTCTTGGTGAGCACATCTTCTCGTACCTGTGCGAGCGCAAGGCAGAGGAGTGGCGTGAGTATTGCCTGGCAGTTACTGACTGGGATACGCAAAAGTATTACGCTGGTTGCTAAGCAACTATTCTGCTTGCGTTTATAGGTACCTTTGAACCCTGTTCTGATTTTTTCAGAGCAGGGTTTTTTGACGAGAAACCCTTGTTTCACGCAAAGAATGTAGCCTTCTTATTCGAATTGTTACCGTTTTATGAACTGAAAAAATTACTTTTACCTGGGCTTTATTGGATAGAATGATTAAATAGTAGTCATTTATGCAAAGAAATTGTTCTTCTCGCCATTTTTATGCAATAAAAATGAGAAATGCGATGAAAATTATAAGCAGATTTTTCATATTTGCTTCCTATAATTCATTCCAATGAATTTCAGCTCAGATTTATTCAGGAAGAGGCAAATATGAAATCGTCACTGGTTACTACCGTTAAAAAGAATGCCCTAAAGGGCGTAGCTGCTGTTTTTATGGTATGTGCACTTGTTGGTCTTATGGCTTGCTCGTCATCTAAGCAAGAAAATGCGCAACAGGGTACTACTTCATCCTCTGATTCAAGCTATACGCTGGTAACTAAGGGTCATCTGACTGTTGTTGCAGAGCTTGGTTTCCAGCCTTTTGAGTATTTTGAAGGCAACTCAACTACTCCTGTTGGTTTTGACGTTGATCTTATTACCGAGATTGCAAAGAGACTCAATCTTGAGGTTACGTACCTGCCAAACCAGAAGTTTGACACTCTTGTTCCAACTATTAAGCAGGGTGGCAAAGCAGACGTTGCTATCGCAGGTATTACCATCACTGACGAGCGCTCTCAGGAGGTAGACTTCACTACTTCTTACCTCGACTCCAATCAGTCCCTGGTTGTTAAGTCTGGCAGCACCGAGACCGAGCAGACGCTCAACGATGCCTCTAAGAAGGTTGTTGTTCAGACAGGTACTTCCGGCGAGGATTGGGCCAAGGAGAACCTTCCAAACGCAACTATTGTTTCTGTAGATGATGTTGCTGCAGCAATGGTAGGAGTTCAGACTGGTTTGTACGATGCTATGGTCATCGATTTACCTGTTGCTTCCAATCTGATTAGCACTTCGTATTCTGATTTGACAATTGCAAAAGAGATTCCAACAGGTGAGCAGTATGGCATTGCTGTTTCCAAGGACAATCCTGCACTGACCGAGGCAATCAATAAGGTTCTTGCAGACATGGAGAAGGACGGAACCATGACTGCTCTCAAGACCAAATGGTTTGGCTCTAACATCTAGTTTTATCAGCTCAACAAAAAGTGCTTGAAGTCAAATCTGGCTTCAAGCACTGCTCTGTTTTTAGTATCAGCGTTTAGGTACCTCAAGCTCTAAAGGAGTTTCACGTGATTGCACTTTTGCACAAAACTATGTCAGGACAGCAACTGTCCTTGTGCATGTCATCTGCGAGTTTTAAGGCTGAATCTGCGCCCCAGAGTACGGCTCATGATTCGGCTGAGTCAAAGTGCTTACATATTCGCGCGTGCTCCTCACTGCTTGTCGTTCTTCTCGCCACATTGCTTTTGAGCGGATTGTTCTTTTTGTCCCTAAGCGCATTTTCTGCTCAGAGCGCGTTTGCTCTTACCACAAACAAGGCAACGGTTAAGTCAAACCAGACGGAAGGCAACGGTGTTATCGGCGGTAAAGAGACCCGTTTGACCTGGGAGGGAACAGTTGAAGACGAGCAGGTTTCTCAGCTGACGTTGCAGCTCCCAGAGGGCTCTGATTTGCAGAGCGCAACTACTAAGGTGACCGTTCTTTCAGGACTTACGCGCGAGAAGATCGAGGCAACTGCAAGCGTCCAGGGAACGCAGGTTGTGATTTCTTTTGCAACGCCGGTGGGTGCTCAAAAGCTGATTCGTGTAGAGATTTCCGGCATGAAGTTTCCTGCTGACGGCGGTTCGTACACTGTTGAGGGAACATATACCACTGAGCAAGGGACTCAAAAGCTTGCCTCTTCTCCCGAAATCACCATTATTTCTAACACTCCTGTTCAGGCTCTAGTGAATTGGCTTGATGTTCAGCCTTGGGTTGAGGCGTGGAATTCCAACCACTTTTTGGGGATGTTCTTAAAGCCTCAACTGATTGTCTCTTCAGTTGTGATGCTTTTTCCTGGATGGCTGGTTTGCCTTGCAATTGTAATTTGCGCCTATCCTGTGGCTATTGTGCTGGGAATGGGCTTTGCGCTGCTGAAGATTTCCAAGAATCCGCTCCTGCGTGCACTTGCGGTGGTATATATCAATTTGTTGCGTGGAACCCCATTTTTCCTGCAGATTTATATTCTGTTCTTTGGTCTTCCTATGTTAAATATCAATCTGGACACCAATCTGCTTGGCTTTATTGTGGTTGCTATCAATTCATCTGCGTATCTTTCAGAAATTTTCCGCGCGGGCATTCAATCAATTCCGCAGGGTCAGTATGAGGCAGCAAGCTCTCTTGGTATGAATCGTTTCCAGACCATGACGTTTATTATCATTCCTCAAACTATCCGCCGAGTTATCCCACCTCTTACCAGCGACTTTATTACTTCCTACAAAGATACCTCGTTGCTTTCTTCTGTAGGTGTTATGGAGCTGATGATGTTTGCTAAAAACCTCACTACCTCAACGGGAAACATGACGCCCTACATGACAGCGGCTCTGTTCTATTTGGCAATTACCTTGCCACTTATTAAGGTAGTTGGCACTATCGAGAAACGCATGGAGCAGTCAGAAACAGGTAAAACAGCAAGCGTCGCAGCTAGTAAGACTCAAGCTCTTTCCAAGGAGGAAAACTAATGTCTTTCTTTTCTTTCAAAAAGAAGTCGAACACAGAACAACCTGCCTTGGATGCTGGAGTTGCTGCACAAGAGGCATTTGAGCGCGATAAGCCGCTTACTAATCATGCTTTCGAGTCAGGTGAACATCCTATTGTTCGTATTGAGCATCTCAATAAGTCGTTTGGATCAACGCATGTCTTAAATGACGTTAACCTGACTGTTTGGCCAGGTGAAGTTGTGGTTGTGCTTGGTCCTTCGGGCTCCGGTAAATCCACTATGCTCCGTTGCATCAATCTACTGGAGACTCCTTCTGCAGGCCATATTCTTATTGAAGATCAAGAGATTACGGGTACAAACGAGGCAGAGGTAAATGCCCTTCGTAGAGATGTGGGAATGGTTTTCCAGCAGTTCAATCTGTTTGGTCATTTAACGGTTAAAGAGAACGTAATGATTGGTCAGATTAAGGTTCTAGGAAAGTCAAAAGAGGAGGCAGAGGCAGAGGCGCTAAAGCAACTGGAGGCTGTTGGCCTTGCCGATAGAGCAGACTTCAAGCCTGGTGCGCTTTCCGGTGGACAGCAGCAGCGTGTAGCAATCGCTCGCGCCGTTGCTATGCATCCAAATGTACTTCTGTTTGATGAGCCTACTTCCGCGCTTGACCCCGAGCTTGTTCGTGGTGTTTTGGATGTCATGCGTGATCTGGCAAAGAACTCTGGTATGACCATGATTGTGGTAACGCATGAGATGGGTTTTGCAAAAGACGTGGCAGATCGCGTGGTCTTTATGGAAGAGGGAGTGGTAGTTGAACAAGGTACTCCTGATGTCATTTTCAACAATCCACAGAACCCTCGAACAGCTGAGTTTATTGGCGCAATTGCGTAAAACCCATGCTTTTTACAATTAATACGCTAACGTAAAAATATTTTAGGGCGAGAAGATCTTCTCGCCCTAATTGCAGATAATGAGGTATATCTGCTCTTTATTCGCAGCTTGTGGTATGCTTTATAAGATTAAGCTTATCCTAGGGGGAATCGATGCATCACAAGAATATTCTTCTTGTATCTGCAACGACACGCTTACATGAACGTATGCGTGAACTTTCGCATGTCATTGATGTGTCTATTGCTCTTGCAAATGCAGCTTCTTTCTCGCAGGCAGCGGCTTCTGGTCACACGTTTGACCTTATCATTCTTGATCAAAAAGAACTTTCCCAGGATGTTATTAGCACGGTAGAGAATTATTCTGCGCAAAATGGTGGAATTGCTCGCCTGTTTGTTGCTGACCTTGATAATCTTTCTAAGTTTGTTCTGCCTGTTCAGGGCAAGAGCGATTTTATTTTGTCTACTGCAACTATCCAGGAGTTTAGCCTTAGGTGCTCGCTGCTTTTGTGGCCAGGTACCGAGAGCACTTCTAGAGATTTGGTTATTGTTGACAACATAAAGATTAACCTGGCTACGTATCAGGTTTATATTGATGAATCTCCTGTTGATCTTACGTATATGGAGTATCTGCTGCTGTCATTCTTGGCAACCCATCCGTCTCGTGCATACTCGCGCGAGGCTCTTTTGCAGCGTGTTTGGGGCTTTGAGTACTGTGGTGGCACTAGAACAGTTGACGTTCACGTAAGGCGTGTTCGCTCAAAGATTGGTCCTCAAGCAGCCGCTCATCTTGAGACGGTGCGTGGTGTAGGCTATCTGTTTAGAGCATAATCGCAGGTACAGACTGCATTTAATGGGATCTGCAAACTTCTTACTTACGAGCAGGACTCCCGCGCGTCTTTCTCATAATGAGAAACGAATTTTTGTCCGGTATAACGGGTAGAATACACATATTGAAAAATTGATGTTTAGCGCAGAATTATTTGCGTTAGTTGTTTGCATCAAAGTGATGTTAAGGAGGATGTCTATGGAGAACCAAGCACATGGTTTAACCACAGATTCCACTGTAAATAAGCGTTTTTCGTCAGTTGAGCAGGCTGGATTTATGTCTATGTTCAAAAGCTCAAGTGTAAAAAGAACAGCTTGTGCAATTGCTTTTGCCGTTGCTTGTGTTCCTACCATTGCTTTGGGAGAGGGAATTTCTAAGCTTCCTGCAGTATCTGGTCAGGCAACTATTTCTCAAGCAGCGACGTCTCGTCCTGCTGCAGAACCAACTGATACTAAGACGGCAGAAACGGTAGCTTCTAAGGTTTTGCCTTCGGTTGTGTCCGTTAAGGCTACCAGTGATTCATCAGGCTCAACCGGTTCTGGCGTTGTATTGAATGCAAATGGAGACATTCTTACCAATTACCACGTCATTGAGGGTATGGATACGTTCTCTATCTCCGTTAATGACAAAGAGTATGAGTGCACTGTCGTAGGAACAGATCCAACCTCTGACCTTGCTGTTCTTCATGCTGACCTTAAGGGAGATAGCCTAACTCCAATTGAGATTGGTAATTCCGATAACTTAGCTCCTGGTAGTTGGGTTATGAGTGTTGGTAGCCCATTTGGTCTTGATCACTCTGTTTCTGCAGGTATCGTGTCTGCTCTTTCTCGTGGAGATATGCTTGAGACAGAGGGTGGAGAAACCACTATTTATGCAAACCTCATCCAGGTTGATGCAGCTATTAACCCAGGTAATTCTGGCGGCGCTCTGGTTGACTCTAATGGTCAGCTTGTGGGTATTTGTACGTTGTTCTCGTCAGATACCAAGTCATTTGCGGGTATTGGCTTTGCAATTCCTTCTAACTATGCCATTGATATTGCAAATCAGATTCTTTCTGGCCAGCAAGTTAAGCATGCCTATATTGGTCTTTCTATGCAGACCGTTACTCCTCGAGTTGCAAAGCGCAATGATCTCTCGGTAGATTACGGTGCGTATGTAGCAGGCCTTCTTGATGATAGTCCTGCAGAGGGTGCTGGTATTAAAAAGGGTGATGTTATTGTCTCTATTGGTGGAGAGCGCGTTGTTTCTGCTGATGCAGCTATTATTGCCGTTCGCTCTCACAAGATTGGAGAGACCGTTCCTGTAGAAATCATGCGTGGAGAAGACCGCCTTACTATCAACGTCACGCTTGGTTCTGATGAGACGCTTTCTACTAAGAAAGAGAAAGAAAAGAACAGCAAGAACGAAACAAACAACGATACTGATGATAAGCAGGATCGTACTGAAGATGATGGTGATTCCTATAGGTATTATCGTCAGCAAAACTATTGGGAAGAGTTCTGGGATTACTTCACTAATCCTTATGGAGATAAAGACGTTGATTCCGATAATCCATTTGTGAATTTCGTAGAGAGCATTACCAATAGCATTGCAGAAGTAATCTACGGAATTTTTGGTTAACACTCAGATTGCGTTTGCTGTGTTTGCGTTTGTTTGTTCTGCTATGAGTTAGGGGAGTCTTGTGGATTTGCTTGTGCTGTTAGTTTTGGCTGTAGTTGTCATTGTGCTTATCGTGAGCCTTGTCACACTTTCCTCTAAGCTTTCGCAAGTAAAGACGCTGCAAGAGCAAAGTCAAACATCATCTGCAGAGCTTATAAGAAGCTCCCAAGAGTTGGATCGTCGTGTTACGGATAACATGGCAAAAATGCAAGAGCTTATGGATACAAAGCTTGAGAAGGTAAGAGAGGTAGTTGATCAAAAGCTCACCTCAACACTGCAAAATCAGACGAAGCAGACTGATCAGCGTATTGCTCAGCTTGATGCTCGCTTTGATGCTTTTCAGCGTCGTGTGGATGACAACATGAAAGCAACTTCCCAGGCTTCAACTGAGCAGCTTGGTAAGGTTAGAGAGACTGTTGACAAACAGCTCAGCGACATGCGTAAAGAGAATGAAGCAAAGCTTGAGCTTATGCGTCAGACCGTTGACGAGAAACTCCAGAAAACGCTCGATGAGCGTATGACCCAATCGTTCCAGCGCGTATCTACGCAACTTGAGCAAGTTCATCAAGGCTTGGGAGAAATGCGTGGTCTTGCGGAAGGTGTTGGAGACTTAAAGAAGGTTCTTTCTGGCGTTAAGACTCGCGGAATTGTTGGAGAAATTCAGCTTGGCGCAATTCTAAGAGACATTCTTTCTCCAGAGCAGTACGAAGAGAATGTTGCTACTGTTTCTGGTTCTACTGAGCGTGTTGAGTTTGCTGTTAAGTTGCCTGGAGAGTCAGGGGAGACCGTTTGGCTTCCTATTGATTCTAAGTTCCCAGGAGATACGTACGAGCATTTAGTGGATGCAATCAATGCAGGTAATGAGGAGGCGATTGCTGCTGCTAAAAAGGGTCTAGAGACTCGAATTAAGGCAGAGGCAAAAGATATCTCTACAAAGTATATTGCCCCACCAGAGACAACTAACTTTGCTATTTTGTTCCTTCCTTTTGAGGGACTTTATGCAGAGGTAGTCAGTCAGACGGGTCTTCTTGAGCAGCTACAGAGAGAGTATCGCGTTAATGTGTGTGGACCTTCCACTATGGCAGCACTTCTTAACAGTCTTCAAATGGGATTTCAATCTGTTGCTATTCAGAAGCATGCCGACGAAATTCAAAAGGTACTCTCTGCGGTTAAGACAGAGTTTGAGACGTATCAGGTGCAGCTTGAGAAAGCTCAAAAACAGATTAGAACTGCAGAAACCACCATTGATAAGATTCTTACTACTAGAACAAAGGCTATGAACCGCAAGCTCAGAGGTGTTACTGCATTAGAGAGCCTTGAAGATGCACAGAGTACTTTAGGTCTTGTTGAGGGAAGTGTAGAAGATCAAGAGGATGATGAGTAGCACGTATTTTTGAGTGCTGAGTTTCTCTTTTATAGGTAGATAAAAAACAGCGGCTTCTGATGTGACCCCCAAAAGTTAGACTTTTTTAGCGTAGCAGTTTATATGGCTGCTACGTTATTTTTATGCAGCCAAGAGTCTAAGCCTGTATTGTACTGGACTTAGCCATCCTAGTTTTTCTTTAATTCTTTGTTCGTTGTAATACTTTATGT
>JABZHC010000031.1 GCA_015259035.1 Atopobium sp. | reverse complement strand
CCATGTACCTGTGTTGGGGCGCACTAGCTGGCCTGTATTACTTACACGATATTCCTAAGAAAATGCTGGGTGCTAAGCTGTTTGGTATTTTCCCACAGCGTTTATGCGATGAGTATTGCTTCCTCATCAATGGATTTGACGAGGTACATTACATGCCGCATTCTCGTCATGCTGCGATTGAGACATCAGCTCTGGTAGACCACCCCGAGCTTGCGGTGCTTTCTGAGGGATTTACCAGCGGTCCTGCACTTCTCGCCACAAGAGACTTTCACGAGATTTTTGTAACCGGGCATTTTGAATATGATCGCGACACACTTGCAGAGGAGTATTGGCGTGACTTCCACAAGGGTCTGCCTATCCGCCTGCCGGAGAATTACTTCCCTGATAATGATCCAGAAAAGCAGCCGCTGTTTACCTGGCGCGCTCATGCCAACTTGCTGTATCGCAACTGGATTAACTGGGTGTACCAGATGACGCCGTACAACACAGACGAGATACCTGCGGCTATTGCAGATCTTCGTCAACGTGTTTCCGAGGCTGATCCTGACGCAAGGATGACCGGTAGGTTCTAAGCAGGCATTTGCACGGTGACCGAATTGCCAGCGCTTGTAACTGGTTGGACATCATTAATACAATAAAATAATTTATTGATACACGCGTATGAAGCTACGTGTAGAAACACGTATAGAGAGGATACGTTGATGAAGGTTGTAATTGCTTCAGATATTCACGGCGCTGCCGACTATTGCGAGAAGCTCATGCAGGTCATTGAGGAGGAGCAGCCAAAGTACGTCTTGCTTCTGGGAGATCTGCTCTATCACGGCCCTCGCAACGATCTTCCTGCAGACTACGCACCAAAGCGCGTTATTGAGATGTTGAACAGCATTTCTGATAAGGTCATTGCGGTCCGCGGAAATTGCGAGGCAGAGGTTGACCAGATGGTTCTGGACTTTCCGTGCATGGCTGATTACAACATCTTGTTTGATAAAGATCCAAAGACGGGCAAGCAGTTCACTATCTTCTTTACTCACGGTCACGTCTTTGGCCCTGGCATTCACAACAGCGTTGATAAATGGCCTCAGACGCCAAGTATGGACGCGTTTGTGTACGGCCATACGCACAGAAAAGTGAACATGCAAAGCGCTGACCACCCAGAGGTCACCGTGTTCAACCCAGGTTCTGTGGGCATTCCAAAGGACGGCACTCACAGCTGCGGAATCTACGAGGACGGCGAGTTTAGGCACGTCATCCTTGGCGAGTAAGTCTGTGTTATCCACACGCAAACAAAAATGGCGAGAAGATCAATTGGTCTTCTCGCCATATTTTGTGGAGTGTGAGTATTACAAGAATAAATGACAAGAAATATGTATAGAATTACAAACAATATGCGTCGATAAAAACTAATTGAATATAAAAAATTAATGAACCTTTTGAAGAATTTTCTCGTCTTAGTAAGAGACAAGGAAAACCTTCAAAAAGGGAGTTCAAATGAAATGTATTCAGTGTGGTCAAGAATTAAAAGAGGGCACAAAGTTTTGCTACTCGTGCGGAGCAAGGGTACAAAATAGCTTTTGTAGCAAGTGCGGAGCTAAAATGCCTCGTGATGCAAAATTTTGCGGTTCCTGTGGAAGTAAAACCAGCAATGATTCCTCACTTTCAACTTCAGACAAATATGCGATTGAAACCTCGTTATCCGAGAGCGGCAGAAAGCTTGTAAACGAGCTAAAAAAACAAACTTCTGAGTTTACTTACGGGGCACAAAGTAAGACCCAGGATATTCAGGCTCAGATTTCAGAACGATCTAAAGATGTATTACATTATTTGAACAAGGCATATCTATTTAGTGCAATTGGTATGTTTTTGTCTCCACTTCTGCCTTTTATGCAGGTTAAAGGTTTAGCAAATCTCACAGTTAATTTTGTAGTTTTCACGGGAGGATCAAAGCCGCAAGTGCTCGACGGTGTGTTTTATATGGTAATTGCAGCCATAGCCTTGCTACTTTGGTATATGAATAAAAAACTAGGTATGTTAGTTTGTTCTTTGGCGACAATTGTGCTGTTTGCAATTTTTACGGTGAATTTGATTAATAAAGTTATTGCTAGTTTTAGGGGACAGAACGTAGTTTACCTGGAGTGGCAAATCGGCTTTTATCTAGTGATGATTTCAGCCATCGTCTTTGTTCTCTCTGGAATTTTCTACTATCTGTTATCTAAGAAAGCACAGAAGTCTGCTTAGTTTACAAATAAGTAGATCAAATAGGAGGATAAGCGCCAAATGAAAATGTATTGCTTGAACTGCAACAAACTCTACGACTCTTCTGACAAGTTTTGTCACATCTGTGGAAACAAACTTGAAGATGAACTGGGCTGTTATGCAGTTCAGTTCCTCAGAGGTGATCAAAATGCTGTCGAGAAAATCTATAGATGTACTGAGGGTTGGGTAAGGGCGCTTGTTTGTCAAAGTCTTAGAGGAGCAGATGTTGAAGATTGCATGCAAGAGCTCTATCTGCGTGCTTTTAAAAACATGAAGCAGTTCAAGGGTCAGCCTGCAGCTTTTAGAGGTTGGTTTAATACAGTTGTTAAGTCGGGCATTATTGATTACGTCAGAAGTCAAAAGAAAACTTGGGATCATCAAGCTGAAAAGACAGATGATACTGAAGACGAGTTCTTTGATATTGCTGATGAAAGCATAGAGCTTAATCCTGAAGCACGACTTGACAAAAAAGAAGCTTATAACCTTATGGATGTACTGCTCAATGAACTTACCGAAGAGCAGCGTCTTTGTATTGAACTTTTTTATATTGAGAACAAAAAGCAAAAAGAAATTGCTGAGTATCTCAACATTCCGTTAGGAACGGTTAAATCAAGACTGTTTAGCAGTAAAGAGATTCTTAATACAAAGATTCGTGAGATGGAGAAAAAGCAAGGTATTTGCCTGTTTGGTATGTCTCCTATTTGGTACTTTATGTGGCTTGCGCATGGAGAAAACTCCGATGCAATTATGGCGGAGACGCTTTCAAAGATTTCTCATCTTCTCGCAGCTTCTGGAGCTGGTGCAGCTCAGGCGGCAGGAAAAGCAGCGGCCAAGGGCAACGTACTAGCTGCAAAGACTGCCTCATCTGCAGGCGCTAAGGCAGCTGCTACAAAGGCAGCAGGTTTAGGCGTTAAATCGCTTGCTACAAAAATTGCTATTGGAGTAGTTACTCTATCTTTTGTAGGAGCAGGCATAGCTTACTCTGCTGGAGTATTTAGTCCTTCTCAACAAAAGAGCCAAGAGACTGAAGTGAGCACTCAAGAAACAAATAACAAAGAGGAAGACGCACCAGAAGTAGACCCAGTTAAAAAGGCAATGTACGAGCAATACAGTGATATTCTTGATAATGCCTCAAGTTACGACTTTGGAAGCGTTCCATCAAATAAGCCGCGCACTTATATGTACGCCCTAGTGTATATGGATAGTGCTAATCCTGATATCCCTCAACTTCTTTTAAAGACTGAATATGATTACAACGTCAATACTGTAAAGATTTTTAGTTTCGATAAGGACACAAAACAAGCTTACGAGGTTCAAAATACAAAGGGCATTATAGAAGGAGTCGCATCTGCAGGTGGTTTTAGAGGTTCTTTGACAGTAGATAAGGATAAAAACGGGTTAATTGCAGTAAGCTGGGCTTCCGTTTCTGGCGATGGTTTCGGTTACAGATATACGCTCTCTGGTCCTGGTGCAATTTCGACCAAAGAATGGGAAGGCACTATTACAGATCTTCCTGATGATATGAAGGGAGAAGAAATTTCTTGGTCTGACAGCCGGGATAGGACGCTCATCGCGAAAGCTTTCTCAGATGTTTCAATTTTTGATAAAAAGCAAATAACGGTTCAGGGAAGACTTAGATATTTGACATTGCAAGAGATTCTTGATTTGCAAGGAATGCAATATCCTGCACAAATGGATTTTACAGAGCGTGAATACGTCTTTGTCTTGGATAAAAAACAGGATGTTGCGGGACGTGCTGCATATGACAGTAGTTATAAAATTATGCGTACAACAATGATTGAAGTTGATCCCCAAGATGGCTTAGATCAATATTTGGATAAAGATATAAAGATGACATATTCGGTTGATGATACTATGCATCCGCATGACGCTCGTATACCCATGTATTCGCCTTTTACAAAAAACGTTACCTTTTCGGAGTAACGCGTAAGGATTAACAAGCGGTTGAGCTGGCCGATATTTTGTCAATTGGTATTGACTAACTCTTTTATATAGTTGCTTTCATAGGTACTGAACTATGGCTTTAAAAGTTATAGCGTCTTTTCTACTATCTGTTATCTAAGAAAGCACAGAAGTCTGCTTAGTTTACAAATAAGTAGATCAAATAGGAGGATAAGCGCCAAATGAAAATGTATTGCTTGAACTGCAACAAACTCTACGACTCTTCTGACAAGTTTTGTCACATCTGTGGAAACAAACTTGAAGATGAACTGGGCTGTTATGCAGTTCAGTTCCTCAGAGGTGATCAAAATGCTGTCGAGAAAATCTATAGATGTACTGAGGGTTGGGTAAGGGCGCTTGTTTGTCAAAGTCTTAGAGGAGCAGATGTTGAAGATTGCATGCAAGAGCTCTATCTGCGTGCTTTTAAAAACATGAAGCAGTTCAAGGGTCAGCCTGCAGCTTTTAGAGGTTGGTTTAATACAGTTGTTAAGTCGGGCATTATTGATTACGGCAGAAGTCAAAAGAAAACTTGGGATCATCAAGCTGAAAAGACAGATGATACTGAAGACGAGTTCTTTGATATTGCTGATGAAAGCATAGAGCTTAATCCTGAAGCACGACTTGACAAAAAAGAAGCTTATAACCTTATGGATGTACTGCTCAATGAACTTACCGAAGAGCAGCGTCTTTGTATTGAACTTTTTTATATTGAGAACAAAAAGCAAAAAGAAATTGCTGAGTATCTCAACATTCCGTTAGGAACGGTTAAATCAAGACTGTTTAGCAGTAAAGAGATTCTTAATACAAAGATTCGTGAGATGGAGAAAAAGCAAGGTATTTGCCTGTTTGGTATGTCTCCTATTTGGTACTTTATGTGGCTTGCGCATGGAGAAAACTCCGATGCAATTATGGCGGAGACGCTTTCAAAGATTTCTCATCTTCTCGCAGCTTCTGGAGCTGGTGCAGCTCAGGCGGCAGGAAAAGCAGCGGCCAAGGGCAACGTACTAGCTGCAAAGACTGCCTCATCTGCAGGCGCTAAGGCAGCTGCTACAAAGGCAGCAGGTTTAGGCGTTAAATCGCTTGCTACAAAAATTGCTATTGGAGTAGTTACTCTATCTTTTGTAGGAGCAGGCATAGCTTACTCTGCTGGAGTATTTAGTCCTTCTCAACAAAAGAGCCAAGAGACTGAAGTGAGCACTCAAGAAACAAATAACAAAGAGGAAGACGCACCAGAAGTAGACCCAGTTAAAAAAGCAATGTACGAGCAATATGCTGATATTGTTTCTAGAGCTTCAAGTTATAATTATGGAAATTCTGAATCTTCTTGCTCAAATTGTACGTATCAATTTGCATTAGTATATATGGATAGTTCTACTCCCGAAATACCACAGCTTCTTCTTGAACAATCAGATGCTAAAACTAAGTATATTAAAGTTTTCAGCTTTGATAAAGATACTATGAAGGCCTATGAGGTAGATACAGGAAGCGAGCCAATCTGGGAGGGATCTCAAGGAGATATTCATAGATTTTTAGATACTTCAAAAGATATGAGCGGATTGCTTTTAGGTGAAAGTGGGCCAAACGGAACATCTCGTCATTACAAAATTTCTTTTATAGACAGACATCTTGCAATTAATCTTGAATCTGAAGGTAATGCTGATAATTCTCCAAACAATAATTCCCGTTCCAGTCGTATTTTTTGGATATCAGCTAAAGAAAAGCCTACCTTGGATACATTTTTAGAATTTGAATGGCCTGCTGGAGATGGCGATACAGTGTTACATGGAAGGCTAGAGCGGCTCACTTATCAAGAAGTTCTTGATTTGCAAGGAATTAATGATCCGAATCCAGGCTATGACCACTCCAAAGAAATTTTTTATATCTTTGTTTTGGATAAGCCACAGTCAGTAGCTGGTTTTAATGTTGATGGGGTTATGAAGCGTATTGTATCTATTCAATTTATTAAAATTGTGGATCAAGAGGGTTTGGATCAATATTTAGATAGAGATATTAATATGACTATCTCTCCTTACGATGTTGATTTTCCTAGTGACACATCTATTCCGTTGGGCAAACCGTATACAACTAATGTTACCTTCTCAGAGTAACAAGTAGCAGGTTAGTGTAGGAATAATACTATAGCCAGTGTCCATATTGGATGCTGGCTATAGTGGTCTCTATTGGATTTACGTTTGTTGTAGACAGCCTTCTGAACTCAGCTTGTTCAGCAGGATTTCTTATTTTCTGGTCAGAGTATCAGTGTCCCAGGTGCTGCTTTCAGAACTGATTGAAACCGTACGGCCGCCATTTGTGGAGGTAAGAGTAAAAGGCTCGCTTCTCTGGCTTACCTGTCCGTTGAAGGAAAGCTGAATGCCCTTCTCGTCACCTGTCCATGAACCTGTTACGTCAGGCTCGCCACCAATTCGCCAAATAACAGTACCATCTTTTTGGATGACTACCTCCATGGACTTACCGTCAGTACCGGTTCCGCTGTAGGTACCCACCCATCTCTGTGCCTTCTCAAGGTCTTTCTTGTCTTTTTCTTTCTTTTCTTGCTCTTTTTTGGTCTTCTCGGCCACGCCAGATTTAAGAGTTTCACCCTTCTTTATCTGGTCAGATACGCGAGAGTGGTATGAATCATAGGTTGAATTGTTACCTGTATCGTCGCCCCAGATTTCCTTCTCGTGCTCTATGTCGCCGAGAAGGGCCTGTAGTTCAGCAAGCTTATTTGCCACAGACTTTTGATCCATAGTATTTGCGGTATCTGTATCGTTGAAGCTGTTTGCGGTTAGCCTGCGCTTGTAGTCGGCCTCAAACCAGTTACGAATGCTCTTCTGTCGATCAGAGATTGAACTGTTCAGAATGTTGACGCCTGAGTCATCGGAGCCGTTAGGAAGGCGGAACTGGCCATTTTTCTGGTCGCCGGTGATTTGTTCTTCAATTTCAGCAAGTTTTTCGTATTGATTGAGAAGCTCAACGCGGCTGCTATCGCTGTGTGGATCAACATTTACGCTTTCAATCTGCTCTTGATACGAAGCAATACGTTGTTGAACTGCGTTACGCTGCGCGGCATTATCTTGATGAGATTGAAAAACCCAAGCGATGGCTAAAACTCCTGCTACTAAGACAGCAGCAAGCAGGCCAAATGCAACTTTGCGGAGTGCGTCTGAACCGTCCTTGGTTTGCTTGCGCTCAACGGAGCTAGGTCCGCTTGAAACAACGGTGAACTGCGAAGGGTCGAAGTGCGAAATAGCAGTTGAATCATAGTCGTCGGCTGTGAAGACGTTGATACGATCCGGATCGTTGATAAAGGTTGTGGGTTCTGCGGCGGCCGCGACGGCGGTAGGGTCGACGTCAGCGGCAGGACTAGCGACGGTCGTAGGCGCCTCATCTGGGGAGATGTAGGAGTCGTCAGCTGGCATCTCAAGAAGCGAGGTTTCTAGTGTGGGTTCTGTGGGTTCTGCGAGCGCATCGGGCTTCTCGACGTCCGCAATGTCCGTAGCATCTGCGACGTCCGAAGGACG
This sequence comes from Atopobium sp., assembly GCA_015259035.1. Taxonomy (GTDB): domain Bacteria; phylum Actinomycetota; class Coriobacteriia; order Coriobacteriales; family Atopobiaceae; genus Lancefieldella. Next base: position 2,512 of record JABZHC010000031.1, on the reverse strand, counting down.
TGCCGTGTCCGCGACGTCCGAAAGCTTCTGTCCGCAGTTAGAACAGAGCTCAGCGTGCTTGTCAACTTCAGCTCCGCAGTTGGGGCAATTCATAGAGTCGCTCCTTAAATCGCCAGTAGTACCCAGCGGCTATTGGTTAAACTGAGTTCCTATTGTAGCGTTATAACAGGAGAAACACCAAAATGTTTTAGTCTTGAGGGCATCTGAGCGCGTTGAGAGTGAAGCGAGGTGGCTCTGCGCCGCGCTTTTGAGCGGAGGATTAGAGCAGAGAAACGCCAGCTTCAGCGCAACAATCTTCGGTCTGCTTGTCCCAGATAGATGCTTGCACCTCTCCTACGTGCGCTTTTTCTAGCAGCAGCATGCAGAGACGGCTCTGACCGATGCCGCCACCAATGGTAAAGGGCAGCTCACCATCAACGAGCATCTTGTGGAACGGCAGCTCAAGGCGGTCCTCGCATCCAGCAATTGCCAGCTGTGACTTAAGCGCCTCAGCGTCAACGCGAATGCCCATACTGCTGATTTCAATCGCAGAGTCTAGGGTCTCGTCCCAGAACAGCAGGTCGCCGTTGAGCGACCAGTCGTCGTAGTCGGGTGACCTGAAGTCGTGAGGCTGGCCGGAGTTCAGAGCGCCGCCAATGCCCACGATAAACGTGGTTGGATGCTCGCGAACAAACAAATCTTCTCGCTGCTTAGGCGTCTGGGTAGGGTAGAGGTCCTCCAGCTCCTGAGAGGTTACAAAGGTAACCTCGCGGCTGAGCTGCGTGTTGAGCTGGGGATAGTGCCACTTGAGCTCGTCGAGCGTGCCGCAGATTGCCTCAACAATGCGGCAGACAGCGTCCTCCAGCGTATCGGTGTTGCGCTCATCCTGCGTGATGATGCGCTCCCAGTCCCACTGGTCCACGTAAATGGAGTGCAGGTTATCGGGCTGTTCGTCGCGACGGATAGCGTTCATATCGCAGACCAGGCCGCGACCGACGGCAAAGTTGTAGCGCCAGAGTGCATAGCGTTTCCATTTTGCAAGGGACTGGACCACCTCGGCGTTCTTGCCCACGTTTGGCAGGTCAAAAGCAACCGGATGCTCGACGCCATTGAGGTTGTCGTTCATACCGGTAAGCGGGTCAACGATCAGCGGAGCGGTGACGCGCGACAGCTTCAGCGCGGCGCACAGCTTGGTCAGAAACACGTTCTTGACCTGCTCAATAGCTTTCTGCGTATCGTAAAGCGAAAGGCTTGAACGGTAGCCCTCTGGAATCTTGGTCATGTGGTCTCCTTGCAAGAGAGCGCTAAAAAATCGATTGCGCTGATTTTGCCTTCTTTCCATAACCCTTTGGCGAGAAACCCGTGTGATTTAACCGTTTTGTCAAAAAGAGTGAAATATACCTGAGGTTATATCAGTGTTTTTAAGAGACAATTTATATTTATGAAGATGTCCATTTGAATACATAGCAACTAGACATACCTATTTATAATCTAAACAAATATGTGCATTAAATGAATACTATATTCTCATATCAAATATATATATATATATATCCTTTAAGGGCAATGAATATGTCTAATTCTCAGAAAAGATAGCAATTAGATGCATAAAGAACTTGTGAATTGATATTAGTGTGTAATGGTTTGCAATGTAAGTAAACCATAGAAGATAGATAAGAGCGGGATATTTGCTCTAAAAAGAAAGGAACGGGCATGTCAAAGTTTTTTCGTGAAGAGACTAAAAGACGCATTGTTGTTTGTGTAACCGCAGCAACTATTGCAACTTCGTCACTTGTTGCTGGAGTGACCCCTGTATTTGCTGAGACTTCATCAGATGCAGCTACTACCACAGTTGAGGCTCCAGTCGCATCAACCGCTGATCCAACATCCTCAACATTCACCTTTACCCAGGGCAACATTCCAGGTGCTCGCGAGAACGTACCTAGCGACAAATTTGCTACACAGTTCGTAAGTGACGTTTCTCTCAATGGTACTAAATTTATCGGTGACTCTGGCGCACAGGTAACCGCTCCATCAGGTCTTACTGACCCAGATGGTCATACTGTTGTCAAGTGGATGACTGAGGACGGTAGTGACGAGATGGCACCAGGTGAGACTCGTGAGATTGACACGCTTAACGTCGAAACGTTCCACGCAGTCTGGCAGCCAAAAGATGGCAATGCCGATGTTCAGTATCGACTCGTCATTGATGCTAACGGCGGTCACTTCGAGGGCGGTGTCCACGAAATGTATGAGCGCAACGACTTCCTCCCAGCAAATATGCATAACGTTAGGGCTGCTTCCAAGGTCACTCGTGACGGCTATACTCTTGTTGGTTTTTCGAGGAATAAAAACGACGTTACTGCTCCAGCTAGTACGTTAACAACACCAATAAGCATTCGTGATGCAGAGCACGTTCCAGGTCACTCCACCGCCGAAGCACTCCCAGGCAAGACTGATGAGGTCTATACCCTCTATGCAATTTGGCGATCAAATACCGAGACCCCTGCAGACCCATCTAACCCTGCAGACC
>JABZHC010000030.1 GCA_015259035.1 Atopobium sp. | reverse complement strand
ACATAAACGCGCAATTGATTTAGCTGTGCAAGGAAATTTTAAGTATGCCCTTCAGCTACTGCTTCTTGAGCAGCAGTATGAGAAAGCTGCATCAATAACCTCGTCAATTCAAACTGTTGACGTGGAATTGTTTTACGCATTGCTGGGTGTATATCAAAAAGAATTTGATACGCGCACCTCAGGCTCGCTTTCCTTCTTACAAGAAGGTGAGGTTGGAGGCTTAAAGGGGTCTGTAGGACTACTTAAATGCGTTCGCTACCTTTTTGAAAAAAGCTCTTCTGTGGGAGACTTATACGATACCGAGCAGCTCATCAGCCAAGCAGAACTGCAGGGTAATCGTATGATTCAAGTGCCCGCGCTTCTTATTGGAGCTCTTCTCAGCCTCAGAAGCAGAGCATATCCCAAAGCACAGCTCCAGGCGAGAAGAGCGGTGTTGCTGAGTAGGGAATGGGATTCACTATATGTGGTGCAAGTCGGAAAGATCATTGAAGATATTGCGGGATTTTTCTTAGGCGTTAAACCTACGGAGAAGAGCCTTGAGACAATTACCCATCCATCGCTAAAAGCTGCATGTAGAACAATATATAAAGCTCTTTTTAAGAGTGTAAACGGACATGCTCCCGTTTGGCTGGATGCGGTTGAGTATGGAGTTCCTGAAAATGCCATGTGGCTTGTGAGAGCGCTTCTGTCTGATGACTCTGAATTTCAGCAGTGCTTAGAACGAGAAATGCCAGAAGAATGGCTCCATTACCTACGTTCAAATGAGGGAAAACGAGACATAACAAAATGGAGAGTATCTCGGCAAGGAGCGGAGGATTCTTGGACTGAAGACTCCGCTCTGAAGAGCCTGCACGTAGAGAAGGTAAATAACGCTCACCCTGGAGTTTACCTTGCTCTTCTCGGCAGATTTAGTTTGTCGGTTCAAGGAGAGGAGATTGCTGGCAGAAAAATTGCCTATCGATCGGCAAAGGCGCTGCTTGTGTATTTGGCGCTTGCTCACAATCACATGAGCTTTAGGTCGCAGATTGCGCAGCAGATTTGGCCGGAGGCTGATCAGGCACATTGGCAAGAGCGCCTGTATCAAGCGACTCGAGTTATTCGCAAAGAGGTCCAGGAGATTCAGACAGATTGTGAGCCTTTGGAAGCATCTCGGATTGAAAAGACACTTGGTTTTAATCCCCAGCAGGTAACCGTAGATATTGATATTTTTACGCGTTTAGCAAAAAGCGTGGCGTCATCGAATAGCGATGAAGACATAGTGCATCTAGCTAAGCAGGCGGAAGAGTTGTACCAAGGTGATTTGTATCTTCCTGAGGATGAATGCTTTAGGTTTGCAGATCCCATTCGTGTTGCCTTGAGAGATCAATACATAGATACCATGGTAACGGCTTCGTCGGCTGCTTTGAGAATTACCCACTATACGCTTGCGGTGCACTTTGCAGAGCTTGCCTACCTTGTTGATGATATGCGAGAGGACACACTTATGGCGCTCATTCAGGCACTGAGAAAATGTGGTCGGGCGCAGGATGCGCAGCATTACTACGATTTATACGTGCAGAAATACGTTATGAAGCGTAGAAAAATGCCGTCTAAACAGCTCAGGATGATTGCAGGTACAGAAAAGGGAAAAGAATCAATAGAAACTAATGGTGGAGAAATAACGAAATTAGGATTTTACGACGCCATGTAGTGTAATTCAAGCAGTTAGACGGGGTATGATATATAAGTTGAATACTGTGTCTATCAACCGAAGATAGATGCCCGACGTCAAGGAAAAGCTATGCCTAATTTCCTCTCTAAGATTCTGTCCTTTGGCGCTGACAAGGACCTCAAAGCATATCAGCGTATTGTCGAGAAGATCAATGCGCTTGAGTCAACAATGCAGGAAATGAGCGATGAAGAGCTTCAGGCTCAGACCGAGAAGTTCAAGGCTCGCTATGCCGAAGGAGAAAGTCTAGACGATCTTCTCCCAGAGGCTTTTGCGACGGTACGTGAGGCGTCAGTAAGAACTATTGGTCAGCGTCACTTTGATGTCCAGCTCATCGGTGGTATCGCGCTGCATAAGGGCACTATCGCAGAGATGAAGACCGGTGAAGGTAAGACGCTTGTCTCCACTCTTGCTGGTTACCTAAACGCACTGAGCGGCGAAGGCGTTCACATCGTTACGGTCAATGACTACCTGGCTAAACGAGACAGTGAGTGGATGGGCACCATCTACAAGTTCTTGGGCATCAGTGTTGGCCTTCTGCAGAACGGCATGCGACTGAGCCTTAAAAAGCCTGCATATGAGGCAGATATTACGTACGGTACAAACTCAGAGTTTGGCTTTGACTACCTGCGCGACAACATGGTTACTCGCCCAGAGATGCGTGTTCAGCGTGGACACCACTACGCCATCGTCGACGAGGTTGACTCCATCCTTATCGATGAGGCTCGTACTCCTCTGATTATTTCTGGTGCCGGCACTAAATCCGCAGGTACCTATAAGGATTTTGCAAAGGCAGTTCGTGGATTAACTCCAGATGTTGACTTTGAGATGGATGAGGCAAAGCACACCATTGCAACAACAGAGATTGGTCTCGAGAAGGTCGAGCGCGCTCTCAACATTGACGATATCTACAACGATGAGACTGGCCAGCTAGTCAATCATCTTCAGCAGGCGCTGAAGGCTGAGTATATGTTCCATCGTGACCAGCAGTACGTTGTCATTGATGGCGAAGTAAAGATTGTTGATGAGTTTACCGGTCGTATCATGGAAGGCCGTCGTTATTCTGAGGGCCTTCATCAGGCAATTGAGGCAAAAGAGAACGTTCAGGTACGTGAAGAAAACCAGACTCTGGCAACTATCACCCTCCAGAACTACTTCCTCATGTACGACAAGCTCTCTGGTATGACCGGTACTGCAATGACCGAGGACGCAGAGTTCCGTGAGGTTTATCACGTTCCTGTTCAGGTTATTCCACCTAATCGTCCTGTAAAGCGTGAAGACCTCGATGACCTGGTCTATCGTACTATTGATGCTAAGTTTGAGGCTGTCGTAAGAGACGTTGAAGAGCGTCATAAGAATGGTCAGCCAGTACTTGTTGGTACCGTTTCCATTGACAACTCCGAGCGTATTTCTCGCATTCTGTCTAAACGCGGCATTAAACATAACGTTCTGAACGCTAAGTTCCATGAGCGTGAGGCGCAGATTATTGCTCAGGCTGGCCGTGAGGGTGCAGTTACTATTGCAACCAACATGGCAGGTCGTGGTACCGATATTCTTTTGGGTGGCAACCCAGATGTCATGGCTGAAGATATCCTTCGTAACCAGGGAATTGAGCCAGCTGAGGCTACTCAGGAGCAAAAAGAAGCTGCACGCAAAGAAGCAAAGGAAATCTGCGCTACTGAGCGTGAAGCAGTAACTGCTGCAGGTGGTTTGTGTGTTATTGGTACCGAGCGTCATGAGAGCCGCCGTATTGACAATCAGCTTCGTGGTCGTTCTGGTCGTCAGGGAGACCCTGGTCAGACCCAGTTCTACCTTTCTCTTGAAGATGATTTGATGCGCCGCTTTGGTGGAGATCGCATGGATGGCGTTGCAGCAATGATGCAGCGCTATGAGCTTCCAGACGATATGCCAATTAAGGCAAAGATTGTTACCAAGCTTGTCGAGGGCGCCCAGCGCAAGGTTGAGGAAGTCAATTTTGCAATGCGTAAGAACGTCCTTGATTACGACGATGTTATGAACAAGCAGCGTCAGGTCATTTACGCAGAGAGAAACAAGATTCTTGACGGCAAGAATCTTATGGAACTCATCGAGACAGTCACTGCTTCTACTACTCAGCGCATTTGCGAGGAGTTCTGCTACGGAGATGCTGACGAGTGGGATCTTGAGGGTCTTGAGAAGTGGCTCACTGAACTTAGTGGTAAGACTGATCTTCCAGAGTTTACCGAGGACACCAAGTTTGAGCAGCTTGAAGAGGATGTCACCGCATTTGTCCAAAAGACCTTTGACGAGAAGACCCAGAAGCTTGGCGAAGAAGTTATGCGTGAGCTTGCTGCTCAGGTAATGCTTCGTGTCATTGATACTCGCTGGATGGCATATCTCCAGGAGATGGATTACTTAAAGACTGGTATTGGTCTTCGTGGTTTTGGTCAGCGCGATCCTCTGGTTGAGTACAAGACCGAGGCATATGAGGCATTTACGCTGCTGGTAAACACCATGTATGAGGACTTCCTCCGTACTATTCTTCGCCTTGAGCTGGTCAATCGCCCACGTCAGAATACTGAGGCAGAGGCATTCCAGAATGCTCACTATTCTGGTGGAGAAGAGACTGACGGCGATCAAAAGGCACTTAAGCAAGGTAAGAGCATGCTTAAGAATGCCGCAGCTATTGGAAAGAGTCCACAGGGAACCGGCGCCAGCCAGTCTTCTGTATCAACCTACCGTAAGTCTGACGATCCAAATCCTTACGTCAACGTTGGTCGTAATGACCCTTGCCCATGTGGAAGTGGCAAAAAGTTTAAGAACTGCCACGGCCGAAATAGGTAAGAATGGCTGATACAGAGGATGTTTCGCTCCAAGCTTTAGCGGAGCGTCTCTCTGAGGTAGAAGGATATCTTCACCTCACTGAGAAGCGTCAGCAAATTTCAGAACTTGAGGCAGAAAGTGCTCGTCCCAACTTCTGGGACGACGCTGAAGCTGCACAAAAAATAATGACCCAACTAGCGTCACTTCGCGATGATGTTGCTGGAATTGATAGAGCTAAAGAGAAACTCGGTGATGCTGAGGCCGCTTTTGAGCTTGGAACAGAACTTGAAGACCAAGCATCACTCGACGAATCTCAAGCACTTGCGGTATCTCTTGAAAAAGACTTGTCAGAGCTTGAGCTTTCAAGCTGGTTTACTGATGAACTTGATCATGGTGACGCAATTGTTACTATTAAGCCAGGTCAGGGTGGTCTTGAGGCTCAAGACTGGTGCGAGATGCTTTTTCGCATGTATCTCAAATATTGCGATCGCCGTTGTTGGAAAGTTGATATCAACGACGCTCCTGTTGCAGAGGTTATTGGTCTTGACCGCGCAACCTTTACGGTAAGTGGCAAAAATGCTTATGGCATGCTTCGTGCAGAACAGGGCGTGCATCGTCTGGTAAGAATTTCTCCTACTGATGATAAGAAACGCAGGCAGACGTCATTTGCTGGTGTAGAAGTTTTACCTGTTCTTCCTGAAGACATTGAAGTTGCCATTGATCCCAATGACCTGCGTATTGATGTCTATCATGCATCTGGTCCAGGAGGTCAGGGAGTTAACACTACAGACTCGGCAGTTCGTATTACACATATTCCAACAGGAACGGTAGTAACCTGCCAAAACGAACGCAGCCAGCTTCAGAACAAAGCTGCAGCAATGAATATCTTACGCAGTCGTTTGTATGAGATTGAAAAGGAGAAACGCGAAGCTGAGCTGGATGAGCTTCGCGGTCCAAAGAGAGAAATCTCGTTTGGCAATCAAATTAGGAGTTATGTTCTTTATCCTTATCAGCTCATTAAGGACTTAAGAACAGGTGCAGAAACAGGAAACGTAGAGTCCGTTCTTTCAGACGGCGATCTTGATCAGTTCATCATTGCGTACCATCGCTGGGTTGTTGGCGGAAAGGATTAGTGTGCAAAAATCTACTTGGCAAAAGACCTTTAAAGATTCGTTCTTTATCGTCCTTGGCTGTGCAATTTTTGCAGTTGGCCTTGATGTATTTGAAGTTCCTAACGGACTCGCCGCTGGTGGTATTACAGGTCTTGCTACCGTTATTAGAGCTATCGCGCTGCCTTTTGGTTTTGACTTACCTATTGGTATGCAAACCATTGCCATGAATATCATTTTGATAGCATTTGTCGCAAAAAGTGGCAACAAAAAGTACCTGCTTAAGAGCGTTGCAGGCTTCTTAATTTCAAGTATCTTTGTTGACTTGTTTGCACCATTTTTGCCTGCAATTGGTACCAACGATCTTATGCTTGCTGCCCTATGGGGCAGTATTATCTGCGGTTTTGGTCTTGGCCTTGTATTTAGGGCGGGCGGAAATACCGGCGGAACAGACATCATTGCTCAGGCGGTTTCCAAGCGTTTTTCTATTCCATCAGGTACCGCAATCATCATTGTTGATATTGTCATTATTATTGCCGCTATTCCAGTCTTCTCGCTAGAAAACGGTCTGTATTCTGCTCTGGCAATCTTTGTTACAGGAAAAATGATTGACTTTGTCATCGACGGACCAAGATCTGAGCGTTGCGTTTATATTATTTCTTCTGAGCACGATGCCATCGCTCACGAGATTCTTTATAACCTCAACCGTGGTTGCACAGAGCTTCAGGCGCGCGGACTGTGGAGTGGTGCGCACAAGCCAGTTTTGTTGTGTGTCCTAGGTCGTACTGAGCTTGTTCAGCTAAAAGTTATCGTTTCCGAGATTGACCCTGATGCACTGGTATTTGTTTCAGAGGTCCACGAGGCAATCGGTGAAGGCTTTAAGTCATTTGAGGCTTTGGAAAGCTAATCGCTGTTTGGCCAGCAAGTTGCTCGACAGATGGTCCTGTTGAACTTCGGTGGGTGCGTGTAGCTGGATGCGATTAAACACAATTGCACGTAAAAATTTTGCGATTAAAATGGCGGCCTGTAATGAACTGCCTCCCATTTCTTATGTCCAAGAAATAGGAGGCAGTTCACATGCGGGTAATTATGATTCTGCAGCGTGTTAGCGTCGGCTTTGAGGCCTGGCGTGCAAAATTGCGCAGCTTTGGTAGGTTTTGCTGAAGAATTGACATGTTCCTAATCAAGATAGCCAGGCAGCTAGGCGGTTGCAGCGCTTGATATACATTTCTATGCATAAACTTAACCTAATATGCTAGAAAATGAATAGCGTCATATAAAAGATTTAACTATAGGTAAATTCCGCACCTAAGGAACACACTTAAGTCAGATATTCTGCTCAATTGCGGGCATATTACACTTCTAAGTCAGATATTCTGCATGTTTGTGGCAATTTCTGCGTCATGTATACGTCTTTTTAACAGATTATCTGACTTAGGTGTGTTTTGAACTGACTCCTATTTCTCGTGTCCAAGAAATGGCGGCCTGTAAAAGGCCGCCATTTTGTGTTCGCTTAAATAATGATGAAGTGCAAGTCTTACTTAGCAGGAAGAATAGAAGGAGTGACGCAGACAACATCCTTAAGTCCTGCGGCTTTGAGCTCTTTGATCTGCTCGTCAGTTGCACCTGTATCAGTAATGAGCAGGTCAATGTCTTCTGCAGAACCAAACTGGAAGTTGGAAGTAGTGCCCAGCTTAGAAGAATCAGCAACAACATAGTGCTTTCTAGAGCGCTTGAGCATCTGAGCGTTAATTGCTGGCTCAGGGGATGTTGCAGAAGTAAGACCAAATTCTCCCGAGAAACCCGTGCAGCCCAAGAAGCATTTAGCAGCAGTAATGTGCTGGATGCACTCAAGAGCGGTATCACCAGTCATGGAAGCGCGTGGAGGACGGATGTCACCACCAGTAAGGATGATAGAAAGATCGTGGATGTTCTCAAGCAACAGCGCCTTGCCGTTGTTAGTAACAACAGTTACGTCGTGAGCATCAATCCACTCAAGCATCTCAAGAGCAACGGAGCTGGTGTTGATGAAGATGCAATCACCATCCTCAACGTAGCGAGCGGCCTCGCGGGCAATTGCTTTGTTAGAGCGAATCTGCCTTGAGCCAGAAGGACGACCATAAGGATTAATCAGGGTAGCAATACCATACTGACGAGTCAGGATGCCGCGCTTCTCAAGAAAATCCAGGTCACGTCTGATAGTCAAAGAAGAAACTTCAAAATGATCAGCAAGCTCTAAAACACTTGCCTGTCCTTCTTTTTCTAGCAGCTCAGTAATTGCCTCGCGACGCGAATCTACGTAAGCCTTACTCCTTTTCATAAATACCCTCCCTTTATGAGCAACATTTTTTCTTTGAATGTTCATTCATCAATAAAATAGAACATCAGAAGAAGCATATCAAGATATTTCGGAAAATAATAGTGTGAATATATATGAATGTTTTAGATTATAAAAAATTTAACATATAAATTTTACATGGGATAATAGAAGGCGCTTCAATTACGTTCATAAAAACATGAACATTTGTATAGCTACATGAACAAAAGATGCGCTGAAAAAATATGAACAACTTTGATTACTGCTTTAGTAAAATTGATTGAAGTTAAGAACGTTTCGTGGCATATTATCAAGTTATTAAGACTTGTCATGAGGCGGCTTTGAGCCAATGTGTCTCATAAAGAGAAAGGCAAGGTAGTGCTGTGTTAAGTGATCTCCTTACCGAAGACCTGGTGCAGCTCAATGTTGTAGCTTCTAATTGGGAAGATGCAATTAGAAAATCTGCACAACCACTCGTTGATATCAAAAAAGTAACTGAGGGCTATGTTGATGACATCATTAAAGGTGTCAACGAACTCGGCCCTTATATTGTTATTACCGAGCATGTTGCTCTTCCTCACGCACGTCCTGAGTCCGGCGCACTTGAGCCTGCAGTAGGCATTACCGTGCTTAAGGATTCCGTTGAGTTTGGCAGCAAAGATAACGATCCAGTTAAGTTTCTTTTCCCACTTGCAGCAAAAGATAGTGAAGGCCACCTTAGTGCCCTTCAGTCTCTTGTTGAATTGCTGAGCGATCCAGATTTCTTTGCTCAGCTTGAAAAAGCTCAGTCACCAAAAGATGTTGTGGACCTTGTCCACGCAAAGGAAGGTAGGTTGTAATGGCTGATAAGAAGTTCCACGCACTGGTTTGCTGCCGTGCGGGTATGGGTTCTTCCATGATGCTCAAGATCAAGATTGACCAGGTCATCAAAGAGAATGATCTTCCAATCGAGACTGAGCACGGTAATCTGGATTCCCTGATTGGTTTCAATGGCGATTTTGTCATCACCATGCCTGACCTCACCGATGAGCTCAACGCTGACGATCGCGTTCCTTCTGCAGTTGGTATTACCAACATTGTTGACAAGGCAGAGATGAAGGAAAAGCTCACCGCTTGGCTCGCAGAGCACAACGTATAAGCTCCCCTTTGTATCTTTTTGGCGGGAGCTTCTCGTCTTACGCAATATGAGTTGCCTTCGGCGAGAAGCTCTCGCCAAACCTTTGACAAGAGGTACTTGTCACTTGATTTAGAGAACTTATCTGAGTAGGTTCGTCGGTTTTTTTGCTGAAAGGGATTACGCATACTCAATGCAATTCTCATGCAGCTCAGAGATACAGCCGTCATCATGGGCATTATTACTCTTGTCGGCCTCTTGCTGCAGAAGAAGTCCGCTGTGGACGTCTCCTCCTGAACTGTGAAGACCATTATTGGCTTCATAATCTTCAACATTGGTTTTAGCGCTATGTCCGCTCAGGTCAACATCTTCAGCGACATGTTTAGTCGTGCATTCGCTGTTAAGGGCGTTGTAACCCAGGTTGAGGTCGCAACTGCTCTTGCACTGAACACCTATGGTACTGAGGTTGCTCTTGTAATGGTCCTTGGCTTCATCATGAACCTTGTGTTTGCCAAGATTACCCCATTCAAGTCCGTCTTCTTGACTGGTCAGCACTTCCTGTACTTCTCCTGCGTACTCGCACTGGTCTTCAGTGCTCTTGGTCTCCCAATGTGGGTCACCATTGTTCTTGGTGGTGTCATCCTCGGCTTCTGCGGTACTGCACTACCTTCGTTGTGCCAGCCATTCGTAAACAAGCTTGTTGGTGGAGACTCCATCGCAATCGGCCACTTCAACTGCATCGGTTACGCATTCTCCGGTTACGTTGGAAAGCTCTTTGCTAAGAAGAACGAGGAGGACGGCGAGAAGGAAGCAAAGGAGCTCCCAGAGTTCTTCAAGCTCTTCAAGGACTTTGTCTTCTCCGTTGCTCTCTTCATGATTGTTCTGTTCTACGTTGTTACTATCGCATGCCTTGTCACCGGTCACTTTGGCGACACCCTTGTAAACAACAAGCCATTCACCAGTTATTTTGGTAACGATGTGTGGTGGATTTGGACATTCCTTGCTGGTCTTCAGTTTGCTGCTGGTATGTCCGTTCTTGTTTACGGCGTCCGTCAGTTCATCGCTGAGATCACCGCTGCGTTTGTCGGCATCTCCGAGAAGCTCATTCCAGATGCACGTCCTGCAGTCGACTGCCCTGCAATCTTCCCATTTGCACCAAACGCTGTCATCATCGGCTTCATTGGCTCCTTCCTTGGCGGCCTTGTTGCAATGGCACTTATGGTTGCATTCCACAGCCCAACCATCATGATTCCTGCAGCAGGCATCTGCTTCTTCTCTGGTGGTACTTGCGGCGTTTGTGGTTACGCTCACGGTGGATGGCGCGGTGCTCTTCTTGGCTCCTTCCTGGTTGGTATCTTCCTTACCGCTGGTCCTCTGATTCTCTATCCTGCATTTGCTCAGCTGGGAATTGCAGAGGCATCCTTCCCTAACGTTGACTACAACATCGTTGGTTCTATCATCTACGGCATCGGCTCACTCTTTGGTCTTGCCTAAGCCTAGATTTCTGTAGTACCTACTCAGCTCTACGATTTCTTAGGGCGCTCGTGGAAAGCCCGCGGCGCCCTTTTAAAAGCTTCACAACAAGGAAAAACATGGCAGACGAGAAGAACAACAAAAGTGTTACTGAGTCAGTGCTTGGCGATATGTTTGGCCTCAGCGTTGACAAACAGCCTGCTCCAGAGCTTCCCAAAGATCAGCTAGTTCTAGAAGTTCTTGAAGATAGAACTCGTTTGATGGTTCAGGGAATTCTGTACTTGCTCCTGGCGTTTGGCTCTCTTGCTCTGACATTTTTCTTTTGGGTTTACGCCAATGTAAGTGGCAACTGAAAAAGAGCAGGTTCAGGAGTTTCTCTCCATTGTGGGAAAGTCGCTTCATCAGTATGTAGAGAGCATTGATTTTGATGCGCTTTCTGCAGCTAAAAAGCTTATTTTGGATGCAGAGGCAAAGAGTGGCCGTCTGCACGTAACCGGCATTGGTAAGCCAGGTCACGTCTCTGGTTATGCTGCATCGCTTTTCTCGTCAACTGGAACTCCAACCTACGAGCTTCACGGTACCGAG
>JABZHC010000002.1:79917-85254 GCA_015259035.1 Atopobium sp. | reverse complement strand
AACCTCAATAACCTCAACACCAAGCTGCTTGGAAAGCTCCTTGGTATCAATGACGTCACCGGACTCCTTGAGCAGGTCAACCATGTTAAGACCAAGGATAACTGGACGGCCAGCCTCAAGAATCTGAGTAGTCAGATAGAGGTTACGCTCCAGGTTGGTAACATCGAGAAGGTCAATAATGGCGTCTGGGCGCTCATTAATGAGGTAGTCACGAGATACCTGCTCCTCAGGTGAATAAGGAGACAGAGAGTAAATACCAGGAAGGTCGACAAAGGTGACGTCCTTATCGGCACGCCAATTTGCCTGCTTCTTCTCAACAGTAACGCCAGGCCAGTTGCCGACGTAGCCGTTTGAGCCCGTAAGCTCATTGAATAGGGTGGTCTTACCGCAGTTTGGGTTACCTGCAAGACCAATAATAGTCTTTTGTGCCATTAGGCTTCCTCTACCTTGTGAACGTCTACTACTTCAATGCTTGCAGCTTCATCCTTGCGGATAGAAAGCTCGTAGCCACGAACTGTGAGCTCAATTGGGTCTCCCAGTGGTGCTACTTTTTTGACGTAAACCTCAGTGCCCTTAGTAAGGCCCATGTCCATGATGCGACGTTTCACGGCGCCTACACCCTTTAGCGCAGCAACCGTGCAACTCTCCCCCACCTTAACTTCTTTCAGAGTTGCCATAACCTTCCTTTCATCGAAACACGTATTAAAAGCCGCGGGTTTTACCAGCAGCGCAATACAACAAAGTGTTTAGAGCGGAGAAACCATGATGTGCGACGACATCTGACGGTTCAGTCCAAGTCGTGCACCCTTAACGCTAACAATAACGTCGCCGTTGACGCGTGAAATAACCTTTACCTCGGCGCCCTCAACAAAACCAAGTGTTGAGAGGTGCTGGCGAAGATCAGAAGCACCCTTAACCGTTACGATCAACGCAGTCTCTCCCTCACCAAGCATGGCAAGAGGAAGAACTGGACCAGAATTTGCAGGACCCTGTGAGGTCTTTTCTGTATCCATGCATCCCCCCAAAATAACGTAGGCAAACTAAGTTTGCTCTTTCGAACTTTTACTTCATTAGTATCAACTAAAAGTTAAGGTAATTCAACTTTCATTTAATAATTAAAGTAAAAATAAGGCGAGAAACTCTGTCTACCAGTGGTTTCTCGCCTTATAAATATTGCAACTTTATTTCAGGTAATACTAGTTTTACGTAAACATAAACGATTGTTTGCTCAAACTTATGGCAAGCGGTGTGACATCAGCCCGTATTCTGCAGACCTGCGGCAACACCAGACACGGTGCACAAAATCAAATACGTAATGTTTGCACGTTCCTCTGGAGTAAGCATGTCATCCCTTATACGAAGCTCAGACAGGGCATGCACCTGCGTAACCGAGAGAATATTAACAAATGGCAGACGCAGTCGGATAACAGGACCAAGCACACGACGGTTCTCCAACGGCCACTTGTTACCGGTGATAGCAAGGACCCACTTGCGCGTTAGCGACATCTCGGAGAGAACCATCTCTGAAAGTTCAGGGCGATCACCCAGAGCCAGATAAAGCCTTGCGATACGAGCGTCAATTTTGGAGATTGACATCTCAATGTTGTCGATAAACGTAGTGAACAGCGGCCACTCTCTATATGCCTCACGGAGGCGTTCGATATCCCCTACTGCCTCGCAGGCACTGCCCAGTCCGTACCAAGCAGCCAGGTTGATACGAGCCTGTGACCAGGAGAAAATCCATGGAATTGCACGCAAGTCATCAAGAGACTTGGCGCCCAGGCCACGTTTTGCAGGTCTTGAACCAATGGGGAGAAGACCAATCTCTGTCAGAGGGGTAACAACCGAGAACCACTCAGCAAAGCCATCGGAGTGAATGAGCTCCAAGAAACGCTGCTTGGACGCTTTATCAAGCTCAGACGCGAGCGAAGCAAACTTCACGTCTGTCTGGGTATTCTTCTGTTCAATAGAAGGTGCCATCTGAAGCAGTGTTGCTCCAGCAACGGACTCTACGTGACGACGAGCAAGCGTTGGGTCACCATAGCGAGCAAAAATAACTTCTCCCTGCTCAGTAAGTTTAAAGCGACCGTTGACTGAGCCTTTGGGCTGAGAAAGAACAGCACGGTTTGCAGGACCACCGCCACGACCAACTGCACCGCCACGTCCGTGCATCAAGATGAGGTCAATGGAGTTCTTCTCTGCCCACTCTGCCAAAGCAGCCTGAGTCTTATGAAGTACCAGTGTTGCCGTAGTTGGTCCCTCATCCTTCGAGGAATCGGAATAGCCCAGCATGACCTCAAGCTTGCGGTCTGTCTGAGCAAGACGCGCCTGCACCTCAGGAAGCTGAATTACCTGGTCAAGTGTGGCAACAGCATTCTCAAGGTCTTCAATTTGCTCAAAGAGTGGAATAACGTCTAATACCGGAACATCTTCTTCGTTTGCAAACGCTAGACGTGCAAGCTTATAGACATTCTCAACATCCTGAGCAGACTGCGTAAATGAAATAATATAGCGACGAGCAGCGTTAATGCCGTTCTTCTTTTGAATGGAACCAATGGAGCGGAAGGTGTCCAGTACCTCCTGCGTCATAGCATCAAGCTTGGCAGGCTTCTCGGCAGTTGATGGGTGTGTCTCAATATCTGCAAGCGCACGCTTGTGCACCAAAGAGTGCTGACGGAACTCCATCTCCACCAAGTGGAAGCCAAAAGTTTGAGCCTGCCAGATAAGCTTCTGAACAGGACCGTAGGCAATACGGAAAGCCCCTGCTTGAGCCAGTGAATCCTGAATAACGCGCAGATCAGCAATAAACTCTTCAGCGTTTTGATACATCAGGTCAGCATTGCGCTCAATGGTGGCGCTGAGTCGGCCAGAAATGACGCGCATTGCCGCACGGTGCAACTCAGACCCAGCCTTATCAATAGCCCTAGAGGTCAGGGCCTGGCTCATTTCTACCTGCTGTGCCCAAAGATTGACAAGCGCAGGCGAAGCTGGAGTAGAAATACCATCAAGCGTCAGACCTCGACTGACTTCCTTGGTAGCCCGAGCCAGTGCCTGCAGTACGTGTACACGGTACTTCTCGGCAACTTGGCGAGAAACCAGGGCGGTAACATTAGGGTTACCGTCGCGGTCGGAGCCAATCCAGCTACCTGGACGGAAAAATGGTGGGCAGACAGGCGACACACAACCAGCGTTTTCTCCCAGCACCCAGTTATCAAAGCGGCGATATACCGAAGGAACCATCTCAAAAAGGGTGGTATCAAAAATGTTGAGGACAGTATCTGCCTCCTCCAAAGGAGTTGGCTTTTTATGGCCGATAGGAGACGTACGGAATAGGCCGTCAATCTCTTGCAGCATGCGACGCTCGTTTTCCACACGAGCAGGACCACCAAGCCTCTGACGCTCATCAAGAAGCTCTGAGATGGTACGGATTCGGCGCTCAACGTTTTTACGACGAGCCTCAGTTGGGTGCGCGGTAAAGACGGGGTGGAACTCAAGACGATTAAGACGTGCTTTTGCCTCTTCTTCACCGCACTCGTCAATAAGTTGTCTATATGCAACGGTTATCTCATTGATAGGGTCTTCTGCAGAAGATGGATCAACTGAAGCCTCACGAGAGCGCAGGCTGGTAACGCGATAATTCTCTTCACAAAGATTTGCTAAGTGGAAGAAAGTGACAAATGCGCGCATGAGAAGCACGGAGTCTTCCATGCTTAGGCTGTCAATGGTAGAAGCAAAACGCAGAAAAGCATTAAGCGATTCCTTCTCTGAATCTACTTTGAGTACCGCATTGATTGCCTCAAGCAGCAAAGGTGCGCGAGTTGTAGACAAATCATCTGGTCCAGCTTTAATTGCCTCAACCAACAACGTGTCAAAACTAGTAAGAAGATCTGGATTGTACTCAGCAAGCACTTTTCTTACCAAACGCAAAAAGAAGGTAAGGTTATCGCGCAGAGGAGCTGGCGCTTTAAGCGCTTGAATAAGGGTACGAGCAGCAGCAATCTCATTCCCGCGTCGTTCAAGAAGCGACTGAGCTACTTCAGGAGTTGTTGCACCATCGATGGGTTTCTCGTCAAAAGAAGCATTGCTGGACTCTAGATTTGAATCTTGAGGATTGCCTGCCATGCTCATCCTTTCCCACTTGACTCAGAATACGTACTATCTACCATACCCTTTTGTAACAATCTTCGCACGATTGTTTGTCAATCTGTTACCTAATGTACATCGTGGACTACAATCGATATAACAAATAAAAATTGATATATCAAAGTTTCTGGCCACGTTAAAGAAGATTTTAGGTTTTACATGCTCAATCCATTCAAGAAAAGTCGTACTGCGTACAACAATTCTTCCGTACATAAGCAGGTAGAGCGCCTTCGCACACCTCGCTATGAGCTTGATGACTCGCGCACAAACGGGGGTCAACCTGGCATTGTGGTTACATGGTGGACCAGGCTTCTCTCTGCCGTGATCTCTGGCGATATTGCTAATCAAGACGAGCAATACTTGGCACATCAAACGTCCCAGGATTATCTCTTCAATGCACTTGGACAAGGTGCCTGGGGTGCACTTTTCCCGCTTTTAACTGTTGTTTGCTCCCAGCTTGTTGGTATTGAACAAGCAGGACTTTTTTCCATGGCATTTGTTGTGGCAACGCTTTTGTTATTTATTGCCCAATATGGTGTTCGCACGTATCAAGTTTCCGACATAGCTGAACAACGTAGTTTTTCTGATTACCAGATTCAACGCGCAGCTACCGTTGTTGTCACGGTAATAGCAGGTCTTATTTGGTGCTTCTTTAAAGGGTATACCGAGCCCATGTTTTCTATCTGTACGGGAGCTTTGCTCTTTAGAGCAGTTGACGGTATGGCTGATGTCTACGAAGGTCGTCTTCAGCAAAAAGACAAACTCTACCTCGCAGGACTCAGTCAAGCTCTTAGGTGTAGTGCCAGTTTTATTCTCTTTACTGTTGTGTTGTTTGTTACCAGAAATCTTGTATGGGCAAGCTGGAGCATGGGCATTTGTGCTCTTATCACCCTGCTATTTGTTTCTGCCCCCCTAGCCATTCTTGAGACCGATAAAAGCGTGCACATCAAACTTGCAAACATCAAAGATATCTTTGTACAGTGCTGGCCTCTCTTTTTAGCACTTTTCCTCTACAACCTTATTGACTCGCTGCCAAAGTTTGCCATGGAAGGCACACTTTCTTACAGCAATCAGTTGTACTTCAACGCACTTTATTTCCCAGCTCACACTATTTTGATGATTTCTACACTCATCTACAGGCCACAGCTCTTCAAACTTGCTAGTTTGCTAGAAACCTCAATTCATAATCCCGCT